>JAHDHI010000086.1 GCA_020631395.1 Bizionia sp. | reverse complement strand
AACACCTTAATTTATAGTAAAATCAATACTTAACGTGATTTTAAGGGGCGACTAACTACAAGCAAAGCTGCAAGAAGTATTACCGACCCTATAATCAACTTAAATCTATCAACAATCATTTTGAAAATTTGGGGTGGAGGGAATTTAAATATACTAAAAACCAATCAATTATCAAAAAAAACATATCGCATTAGCAATTTGCATTTTTAACACAATTGCATAATTAATGGATAATGAATGAGCCTCATTGGGGGAAAGCATTAAGTAAAAGAGTCCATGTTTTCACTCCCTATTCCATCTTTTTCTTTTTTATATGGCCTATTTATTCCTCTGCTATGATATGGTTTGTTTAAATTAGATGAGAGAGACATTTTTGCCTTTTTGTTGAATCTGTTACTACCACTTTACAAATCGAGTTTCACTTTTAGTTTAACATCTGCTAAAATATACCTGTAAATAAAATAGAAGCCAGTAATCAACAACAAAGAATAGGTGATATAAAGAATACGCTCGGTAGAAATAGAATCATAAGACAACTGCACCATTTCGGAATCTGCAGGTATAAAAAAATAAGCTACCTGAACCATTTCGGAAAATACTACACCTACACTTCCCAATAACAATAAAAAACTGACTTTAGTATCATAATAGATATAGTTTAACAACGAAAACGAAAGCACCAACAGAATACAGGTGTTATAAATGCTTTCGAATAAAAATGCCAAGGTATAGATTTCAAAAAATTCAGCTTCCAACATCATTTGATTAAGTGTAAGAATGACATAGGCATTAAAAATAACCAATATCAACAAATGGTATTTAAAGCGTTTTACCAATTGATTGAAATTAAAATCTCTAGCCATATATACAATTAAGCAAATATACGCTATGACAAAAGGCATATTTCCAACATAAGGTTCGAATCCTACATAAGGTGTATTTCCAAGATAAGAATCAATTAAATAAAACAACCTTTCCACAACATCATAAATATTACCTATGAGAAATGCCAACAAGAAACCAGTAAAAGCTTTACTCTTTCTTTCTGATTCTGTAAGGTACAAATACAAAAAAACAACGAATATCAATGCTAGGGAAATGTTTATCATTAAAATAAAATCAAACAAGACGCTAATTACAAATAAAGTGGACAACAAAATAATAGTCCTTTCATACAGTTTAAATCTATCTATAATCATTTTGTAAAGTATTGCGGATACAATATAACAAAAAAATCATTACCCTATAAAAATCAGAGATTTACGTAAGAATATATTTCAAATTTGCTTGATGGTTGAAAACTTCAATCTATTAAACTCTATATCAAAAACTTATCGAAGAATTCCTTTTCAGAAATCAATGTAACTCCCAGTTTCTCCGCTTTTTCTTTTTTACTTGGTCCCATTTTGTCTCCAGCTATGACATAACTAGTCTTTGATGAGATCGAAGATGCGTTTTTACCTCCGTTATCCTCTATCAACTTTTTCAATTCGTTGCGAGATACCGTCTCAAAAACGCCAGAAACAACAAATGTCAAACCTTCAAGCTTATTTGTCTGGTTGGCCAGCACGTCTGCTGAAATTTCCAATTGTACACCAAAAGCCTTCAATCTCTCTATGATTTTCACATTTGCTTCCACAGCAAAAAAGGCAACTACGCTTTCTGCTATCTTAATACCTATTTCATCTACTTGCTCCAAGTCTTCTATTGAAGCATTTGCCAAGGCATCGATGTTCTTATAATGCTTTGCCAATTTTTTAGCTACCGTTTCTCCTACAAAACGGATTCCCAAAGCAAACAAAACGCTTTCGAATGGAATTTTCTTGGATGCCTCTACTCCATTCACCAAATTTTCCGCGCTTTTTTCGGCCATACGATCCAATGGCAGCAATTGCTCCACGGTAAGCTCATACAAATCGGAATAATTGGAAACCAAGTCTTCTTTTACCAGAAGTGCAACTGTTTCTCCTCCCAACCCCTCGATGTCCATTGCTTTTCGAGATATGTAATGTTGGATTCTTCCTATGACCTGTGGATCGCACCCATTGTAATTGGGACAATAATGCTTGGCTTCTCCTTCTATTCTAACCAATTCGGTTTCACAGACTGGACATTTCGAAATATATTCTGTAGCTTCAGAATCCTGAGGTCGCTGACTCAAATCGACAGCTATGATCTTTGGTATGATCTCTCCTCCCTTTTCCACGAAAACCTCATCATTGACTCTTATGTCCAATTTCTCAATCTGATCCGCGTTGTGCAAAGATGCTCTTTTCACCGTTGTACCAGCCAATTCAACAGGTTCCAAGTTTGCCACTGGTGTAATGGCTCCTGTTCGTCCTACCTGATAGGAAATCGAATTCAACTTCGTAGAGACTTGTTCTGCTTTGAACTTGTATGCCATTGCCCAACGCGGCGCCTTGGAGGTATATCCCAACTCTTCTTGTTGGAACAAGCTATTGACCTTAACAACTACACCATCTGTTTCATACGGCAAATCATGTCGTGCCTTGTCCCAATGATTTATGAATTCGAAAACCTCATCTATGGAATTCGTCAATTTTGCAGCTTCCGGTACTTTAAACCCCATGGCTCTGGCTTTTTCCAAACTATTAAACTGAGATTCTATACCAAGATTGTCTCCCGTTAAATTATACAACAAGCACTCCAAAGGTCTTTTTGCCACTTCTGCGCTATCTTGTAGCTTCAAACTCCCTGATGCTGTATTTCTAGGGTTTCTATATGGCTCTTCTCCATTGGCCACTCGCTCTTCATTCATCTTGTTGAATCCATCGAATGGCAAGATGATTTCTCCACGGATATCGAATTTCTCAGGGTATTCTCCTTTCAATTTCAATGGTACCGTTTTTATTGTTTTGATGTTTGCCGTAACTTCATCACCTTGAAAACCATCTCCACGTGTCACTGCTCTGACCAAACTTCCGTTTTCGTATGTGAGACTTATGGATGCACCATCATATTTGAGCTCACAAGTATATTGAATTTCCCCATCTATTAGTTTTCTTATTCTTGCCTCCCAATCTTTCAGATCTTCAAGGGAATATGAGTTGTCAAGAGAATACATTCTATGGTTGTGCACTATCGTATTGAAATTCTTGGTAACCTCCCCTCCAACTCTCAAAGTAGGTGAGTTGGCATCGTAAAACTCCGGATGTTGCGCTTCCAAGGCTTGGAGTTCTTTCAATTTCACATCAAACTCGTAATCGCTTATCGTTGCTTCATCTAAAACATAATAGTTGTAGTTGTGCTCACTAAGTTCTTTACGAAGGTTTTGTATAATCTCTTTTATGCTACTCATCTGTTTTATTTTACTTCCAATTCAAAAAAATCTATAATTTGTCGATATTCAACCACACTGGTTTTGGCAATGGTTTAAATTGTCTCATTTTCTCCAAAAGGCCATCAATGGTGTCGTCCATTACAATGGCATCGAAATGTTCTTGTTTCAAGAAACCTCGTTCCACCATTGTCTCACATTGCTTAAGCAAGGCATTGTAATACCCCTTTACGTTTAAGATCCCTATTGGTTTGGCATGCAAGCCCAATTGTCCCCAAGTGGCTATTTCAAAAAACTCATCCATCGTGCCGAATCCTCCAGGAATAATCATAAAGCCATCTGATTTCTCATACATGATGACTTTTCTGTCGTGCATGTTTTTTGTCACGATCAACTCGAAGAGGTCGTCATTCACAATTTCCTTCGTTTTCAAAAACTCAGGTATTACACCTATGGCGACTCCTTTGTTATCTATCACTCCTTTGGCTACTCTTCCCATGATTCCAATTTTCGCTGCACCATATACCAAATCCACATTTCGTTTTGCCAAAGTTTCTCCCAACAGATATGCTTCTGCCACAATATCCATGTCATTTCCTTCGCTTGCTCCACAAAATACCGCTATGCTTTTCATTCAAATTTTATTTTACCTTGTTAAAAACCCTTATTCAATGGGCTATCCCTTTATTGCTTTTAGCATCCTATCTTTACCAAAGAGGTCTTTTCTCACCTCAACATCTTTAAAACCATGCACCTGTACCAACTCGATCATTTCATTTGCCAAGTATTCGTTGATTTCGAAATACAATTGCCCTTTGGATTTTAAATGCTTTTCGGCAAAAACAGTTATTGCCTTGTAAAAGATCAGTGCGTTGTCGTCTTCCACGAACAAAGCCAAATGCGGCTCGTTATCCAACACATTTGCTTTCATTTCATTTTTTTCCAAATTTCGAACATAAGGTGGATTGGATACGACGACATCCATTTTGAAACTTTCAATGTTTTGTTTTTGAAGACTAGACTCTACTGCATCCGCATCAAGTATGCTAGTTTTTATGAATGTCACCTGTAAATTGTTCAATTCTGCATTTTTCTTTGCCATTTTCAATGCTCCTTCCGAAACATCTATGCCGCATATGCTTGCATTTGAGATGTTCTTGGCCAACGAAATGGCTATGCAGCCACTACCGGTCCCTATATCCAAGACATGGAGGCAATTCTCTTCCGTATTTTCAACGACACTTTCTCCCCCATGTTTGTTTTCCTCAACAATCCAATCGACCAATTCTTCCGTCTCTGGTCTGGGTATCAACGTATGTTCATTTACTTTAAATGGCAAGCCATAGAATTCCGTTTCACCTAAAATGTACTGAATGGGCTTCTGCTTACTCAACTTATCCAAAGCATTGAAAATAGGGATTTGCTCTTCTTTGGTGATCGACAGGTTGATATCCAAGGCCAATTGTATTCTAGAAATGTCAAAAAAGGATTCGATGCACATAAAAAAGAAACTGGTCACTTCCTCCTTTCCATAAATCGCATCCAATTCCTTGTGAAATATGTTTTTCAGGTCTTTTAACAGCACGCTTGTGATTGTTTTAAATTCTTTGGTAAAATGTCTATTGCAAATCCTTAATCATCCATACACCGCAGGAAAAATGCCCTGTATTTCCCAGTGGCTCATCCAAATGTCTAAAACCATACTTCTCGTAAATGTGTATTGCTGCCTTAAGCTGTGAGGCAGATTCCAAATAACATTGCCTGTAGCCCAAAGCCTTTGCAGATTCCAAACATTTCTCGAATAACAACTTGCCATAGCCCTTCCCTCTCATTTTTGGAGCCGAATACATTTTTTGAATCTCGCACACGTCCAATTCAAAATCCTTTAGTGGCTTTATGCCTCCCCCTCCAATGACTTCACCATTTTCCTCGACGACATAATAGATCTCGTTCGCATTCTGGTAGGATTCAAACATTTTTGGAGTTTCATCATCTTCATACGCCGTTCCTACCAAAGGCAATCCAAACTCCGGAAAACAAGCTCTGATTACTGCTTCTATTTGTGCATTGTCCCTAGCTTGGATTTCTCTTATGACAATATTATTTTTACTCACTTTAATATACTATTTTTACGCAAGTGAAGATACATGAAATATAAAAAATGTATGATGAAGAAATTTATAATGTTATCAACAATTGCCATAGGGCTTTTAAGTTGTTCAATTAACGAGAAACCAGAATTCTTAAGAGTTGAAAACATTGAAATCGTAGAATCCACTTCGGATCACATTACATTGAGTGCCGATGCTTTCTTTCTAAACCCCAACGACATTGGAGGCGAATTAAAATCCGACGGCATAAAAGTATTCGTAAATGATGAAGAAATGGCCACTATTTCTTCCGAATCTTTTGAAGTCCCGGCCAAAAAAGAGTTTTCAATTCCATTGCAAGCCAACATCCCCTCAAGAAAGGTATTGAACACCAATACCCTTCAAGGCATTTTCAACAGTCTTTTAAATCAAAAGATAAAAGTACAATATCTAGGAGACATCGAATACAAAGCGCTAGGTATATCCCATACATATGCCATTGACAAAACCGAAGACGTAAAAATCAAACTATAGCATTGACAGTACATGAGACTTACATAAGGCGTTGTATCGAGATTGCCAAAAATGCTTTGGGAAGTGCCAGACCCAACCCCATGGTTGGCTGCGTCATCGTACACGACAATAAAATCATAGGAGAAGGTTACACAAGCGCCTATGGAGGCAATCATGCAGAAGTAAACGCCATTGCCAGCGTAAGGGAACAGACACTATTAAAAGAATCTACTCTCTATGTTACGTTGGAACCTTGTTCTCATTTTGGAAAAACACCTCCTTGTAGTGATTTAATCATCGCCAACGGAATTCCCAACATAGTCATCGGCACCATGGACACGCATAGCAAAGTAGCTGGAAAGGGCATTTTAAAACTTCAAAGCAATGGTTGCAAGGTTACCATCGGCATATTGGAGGAAGCATGCAAGGCTCACCACAAGCGTTTCTTTACATTTCATAACAAAAAACGACCTTACGTCATATTGAAATGGGCTGAGACCAATGATGGTTTCATTGCTCCAAAATCCAAAAAAGAAGCAAAGCCTGTTTGGATCACCAATAACCTGTCTCGTCAATTGGTCCACAAATGGAGAGCCGAGGAACAAGCCATCTTAATTGGTACGAATACTGTCGTACAGGACAATCCGAGTTTGACGGTACGTGATTGGACTGGACAGAACCCAATTCGCATCGTTTTGGACAAGGATTTAAGACTAGATGACAATGCCTCAGTTTTTAATGCAGAATCCGAGACTATCACAATATGTTCAAAACCCAATGCAGAAAATTCAAAAGCACATATGGAAGCCATAGATTTTGAAGCTGGCAACACCATAGCTAGTCAAATTTGCAATGTTTTATACGACCGAAACATCAATTCCGTCATCATAGAAGGCGGGGCTAAAACGCTTCAAACATTTATCGATGAAGACCTATGGGATGAAGCTCGTGTATTTACGGGAAGCATCAAGTTCTACGAAGGTACAAAAACGCCTCATTTTTCTGGACACTTGATTTCCGAAGAAAAAATATTAGAAGACACTCTTAGACTATATAGTAACAACCTTTAAAAAGATCCCTGTTCACTTGGGAAAAAACATGATAAAAACCATAATTTTCGACTTTGGAGATGTATTTATAAACCTTGACAAAGATGGCTCCAGAACACAGATGTTGGAATTGTTTGAAATGGACGAATTCTCTGAAGACATCATTGCCATAAATGCCCTGTATGAACAAGGTTTCATGTCCACTGATGAATTTTTGGAGTTTTACCTCGACAATTTCCCTAAACTATCCAAAGTAGATGTCATTGAGGCCTGGAATTATATTCTATGTGATTTCCCGCCACACAGATTGGACTTTGTAAGACAATTGTCCAAAGACAAAAAATACAAGCTCATCTTATTGAGCAACACCAATGCATTGCACATAGATAGCATAAAAGAGCATGTCCCCTTTTACGAAGAATTCAAAAATTGCTTCGATGCCTTCTATTTGTCACACGAAATACAGTATAGAAAACCCAATGCCGACATCTATGAGTTTGTTTTGAATGACAACAACCTCAAAGCTGAAGAGTGCCTCTTTATTGATGACACCAAAGAAAATACGGATGCTGCATCCAAACTGGGCATAAACGTTTGGAACAACGACCCAAGGACTGAAGACATCATTGACCTGTTCAAGGTTAAAAGCAATTTGTTTTGATCAATCTCATCTTAAGCATATTATTTTCAAGCTCGCTATATGTATTTTTCAAATACTTCGAGAAATACGACATCAATACGTTACATGCCATTATCGTAAACTATGTTGTCGCTGCTACTTGTGGTTTTATATTCTTTGAAGGAGATGTGAATTTTATCACGGTTCCTAAAGAGCAATGGTTTTTTGGAGCCATAGCATTGGGGCTCCTATTCATCTTCATTTTTAACATAATGGCTCTTACCTCTCAAAAGAATGGCCTGTCCGTGGCATCGGTAGCAGGTAAGATGTCTGTTGTAATCCCCATATTGTTTGCCGTTTTCGTCTACAAGGAACGCTTGGGACTCTTGAAAATACTAGGGATCCTCATTGCCCTCTTGGCCGTGTACTTTACTTCTGCAAGGATCAAAAATAGCCAAGCTCCCTTAAGCAAAAAAACTTTGATTTATCCCATTCTTCTATTCGTAGGTTCAGGAATCATAGATACCTTCATAAAATACATGGAAACCAATTATGTTTCTACTGGAGAAATCCCATACTTCTCGGCTGTCGTTTTTAGTTTTGCTGGATTGATTGGAATAATGACATTGATAATTAAAAAGGATTTTGCCTTTAAATGGAAGAACGTCCTTGGAGGAATTCTTTTAGGAGTTCCAAATTATTTTTCCATAATCTACCTATTGCAGGCACTGCAAAACCAAAATCTAAACAGTTCCACGGTATTCACCATTAACAACGTTGCCATCGTCATGATTTCCACTATATTGGGAATTGTTGTTTTCAACGAGAAATTGATTAGAAAGAATTGGTTGGGCATAGGCCTAGCCATAATAAGCATAATATTAGTAGCAAGTACATAATTTGGAAGAAAAAGACACTTATAGAACCATTTTAAAACCTTCTGAAGAAACTCTTTTCAAAGATAGGAACAGCAAGTTCTTTGGTTATGCCTTTCCCATCGAGACGGAAGACGACGTAAAAACTCATATCGATGCCTTAAAGAAGCAACACCATTCGGCTAGACACTGGTGCTATGCCTACCAATTGGGTAAGGAAATTGTAAAATATAGGACCAATGACGATGGAGAACCAAGCAACAGTGCCGGAATGCCCATTTATGGGCAAATACAGTCCTATGACGTTACAAACGTCTTAATTGTAGTCGTCAGGTATTTTGGAGGTGTAAAACTGGGGGTTGGAGGCCTCATAAACGCCTACCGAACCGGAGCACAAATGGCCCTTGCTGCCTCAAAGATAGTAGAACGCACCATAAACATCGATTTCCTAGTTTCTTTCGACTATCCAGAAATGAACAAGGTCATGCGCATAATCAAGGAAAAGAACTTGAACATTGTCACTCAAAAATTGGAATTGAATTGCCAAATCACAATTTCTGTCAGAAAGAAAAACGCCTTGGAAATCGAAGCCATTTTCAATACGCTATACAAAGTAGACATCAAAACGATCGAAAGTTAACCTAAGACATCCAAAAAATATTTTGGGGGTCTGATGGGGCTATTCGTTTTTAAATCGACAAAGGCCAAAACCGTACTTGCAGTAGATATGGTTTCGTTCGATTCATTCAAAATTTCGTAATCGAATTCAATGGTTGCAATCGGTTTTTTTTTAAGTGTCGTCTTCACTCTTATGACATCGTCATAAAACGCTGGCTTTTTGAAATTCAATTGCATGGAAACTACAGGAAGACCTACGCCTTCTTCTTCCATTCGTTTGTATGACAGCCCAGATTTTCTCAACCATTCAATACGCCCCATTTCTAGATATAAAGCATAATTACCGTGATGAACTACTCCCATTTGATCAGTTTCCCCGTATCTGACTCTTATTTCTATTTCATCGTTTTTCATTGCTTCCAATTGATTATTTTTTTGTAGTTTAGGCTTAAGATAAACATGGGGAAAAAAAACTACAAATTCAATAGTAAATGATTTTTTTTTTTAGAAATTTGTTCACATATTTGTCACGCTATAAAACAGCATAGTTTTTAATCCGAATCTGTGCTGCATACAACTAACAATAAAAAGCCTTTTAATAACAAATGAGTGTAACTGCGCAATCGGTCTGGAATAACTGTCTAAATTTTATAAAGGACAATATCCAACCACAAGCTTACAAAACATGGTTTGAACCTATTATAGCAGTGAAGCTTACAGATAATGCATTGAGCATACAAGTTCCTAGTAAATTTTTCTACGAATGGCTTGAAGAGCATTATGTAAAGATATTAAAAGTGTCATTGACCAAGGAACTAGGTGAAACCGCCAAGTTGGTTTACATCATAAAGATGGAAAACACCTATGGCAACAAACAACCTTTCACGGAAAAGATTCCTAGTGCCAATAGAAGTGCTGTAAAAGCACAAGATGTAGATGTACCTCTAAACAACAAAAATCCCGAGTTGCGCAATCCGTTTGTCATTCCAGGGATTCGCAATGTAAAGATTGAATCCCAACTTAATCCCAATTATAATTTCGACAACTTTCTAGAAGGTGATTCCAATCGTTTGGCAAGGAGTGCCGGTTTGGCCGTCTCTGCAAAACCCGGAGGAACGTCTTTTAATCCATTGTTGATCTTTGGAGGTGTTGGTCTTGGGAAAACGCACTTGGCTCATGCCATTGGTGTAAACATCAAAGACAAATACCCAGAAAAGACCGTCTTATACATTTCTGCCGAGAAATTTACACAACAATACATAGATTCCGTAAAGAAGAACAATAGAAACGATTTTATTCACTTCTACCAACTTATCGATGTACTAGTCATAGATGACGTACAATTCCTTTCTGGGAAATCTGGAACACAGGATGTCTTTTTCCACATATTCAATCACTTGCACCAAAATGGCAAGCAGGTTATCCTTACAAGTGACAAAGCACCGGTAGACATGCAAGACATAGAACAGCGTTTGCTATCTCGCTTCAAATGGGGCTTGTCTGCCGAATTGCAAACACCGGATTTCGAGACTCGTGTTTCGATCTTAAAGAACAAATTATATCGTGATGGCGTAGAAATGCCTAATGACATAATAGAATATGTTGCAAAGAACATTAAATCCAACATTAGAGAGTTGGAAGGAGCAATCATATCACTCATAGCACAATCCTCTTTCAACAAGAAAGAAATAAACATAGAACTTGCAAAACAAGTCGTAGAGAAATTTGTAAAAAACACAAAAAGGGAAGTTTCCATAGACTACATACAAAAGGTTGTCTCGGATTATTTCCAAATGGATGTAGATACCCTACAGTCCAAAACTAGAAAGCGTCATATTGTACAAGCTAGACAATTGGCCATGTTCTTTGCAAAGAAATTCACGAAGGCCTCTTTGGCCAGCATAGGCTCTCAGATTGGAAAACGTGATCATGCCACAGTATTGCATGCTTGTAAGACCGTAGATAACCTATCCTCCACGGACAAGCAATTCAGGAAATACGTAGAAGATCTCACAAAGAAGCTTTCTGTTTAAGTTCAATTAAAAAAAGCTTACGCTTACACAAAGAATGTCATGACCAAGATACTGATGGTTTGTTTAGGAAACATTTGTCGCTCCCCTTTGGCGGAAGGCATATTGCAATCCAAACTACCTGAAGACTCCTTTATCATAGACTCTGCTGGCACAAGCAACTATCACATTGGCGAAAAGCCAGACAAACGTTCCATTGCAATTGCAAGACACTATGGCATAGACATAGGCAATCAAAGAGGGCGTCAATTCACATCATTGGATTTTGAGCGTTTTGATCACATTTACGCTATGGACAATTCCAATTATAGAAACATATTGGCCTTGGCCAGAAACGACAAGGACAAAACAAAGGTGAAACTTATCCTAAACGAAAGTTTACCCAACGAAAACCTTGATGTACCAGATCCATATTATGGAGGGGATTCTGGTTTTGACAATGTTTTCAAAATGCTTGATGATGCTTGCCAAATCATAGCAAATAGGCTAAATAACTAACATTCAGCGTATAAATAGTATTAACTTTACTAAAAAAACGCAAAAATGAAAAAACTGTACATTAGTCTCATCATCGTCTTATCCAACTTAAGCTTTTCACAAACCGTATCATTAGAAGCTTTTGGCCCCACATTCTCAAGTCCCGTAGAAATTGCACATGCAGGAGACAATAGACTCTTCATAGTGGAACAAGATGGTGTCATCAAGATATTGAATGCCGATGGCTCCGTGAATGCAACACCTTTCCTAGACATCGACAGCTTGGTTGGGTCTGGAGGAGAACGCGGATTGCTGGGATTGGCTTTCTCTCCCGACTATTCCACTTCTGGTCGCTTCTATGTAAATTACACCAACAACTCTGGAGATACCGTCATATCAAGGTATACGGTAAGTTCCGACCCTGATGTCGCCAATACCGCTGCCACCGTATTGTTGACGATAACACAACCTTATTCGAACCACAACGGAGGCAAACTTGCCTTTGGCCCAGACGGCTACCTCTATATAGCCACTGGAGATGGAGGTTCTGCTGGAGATCCAGGAAACAGATCTCAGAATACAAATACGTTATTGGGTAAGATATTGAGGATTGACGTCAGTGGATCTACTTATGACATTCCTACCGACAATCCATTTGCCAATTCTGGTGGCTCCCCTGAAATATATGCCATTGGGCTTAGAAACCCGTGGAAATTGTCTTTCGACACGTTGAATGGTGATTTATGGATTGCCGATGTCGGACAAAACGCCTTCGAGGAAATAGACAAAGTAGTGGGTTCTGGAACACCCGGAGACAATTACGGATGGAGATGCTATGAAGGCAATGCCCCATACAACAATGGTGGAAGCTGTCCTGCGTTCAACAATACGGTAATGCCTGTTGCCGATTACGCATTGGCCAATGGCAGATGTTCTGTCACAGGAGGTTACCTTTACAGAGGAAGCATATATCCCAATTTTTATGGCAAATACTTCTTTGCAGATTATTGCAGCAATGAAATAGGTATCCTAACGGAAAATGGGGGAACTTGGAATATGACTTTCCAAACTCCGAATATTACACAATATTGGACTACATTTGGTGAAGATATAAATGGCGAGTTGTATATTGCTGGAAATGGAAGGGTATATAAGATTTCGGATCCAAATTTGAGCGTTTCAGAAAACGAGGTGTTGCATTTCGAAATGTACCCGAATCCATCCAACGATATGGTAAACATTCGTTTTTCATCACAATTTAAAGACATCGAGTCCGTTACGATTTATACCGTTCAAGGCAAAAGAGTTAAAAAGATAAAACCTAACAATACAGCGCAATTAAGCATTTCTACAAGTAACATCCAAAGTGGATTGTACTTGATTGAAGTTTCAACCAGAAATGACGAAAAGGCGATTAGAAAACTAATTATCAATTAATGAAGAATCAACTTGGCAAACTATACCTCATCCCAACAACTTTAGGCGATACGGAACCACTGAACGTATTGCCTTTGACTGTAAAGAAGATAATAGAACAAACAAATGTTTACATTGTCGAAAATGAAAAGACAGCTAGAAGGTTTATAAAAAAGATAAGTTCCGGCAAGCAACAATCTTCTCTAACCTTGTTTCCTCTCAATAAATTCACTGATCCGAGCGAACTCCCAAGTTATTTGGAACCGTGCAAAAAAGGCATCAACGTCGGAGTCATTTCCGAAGCAGGTTGCCCTGGTGTTGCAGATCCAGGTGCGGACATCGTGAAGATTGCACACAGAAACAACATAAAAGTAGTTCCGTTGGTTGGACCATCTTCCATATTGCTTGCCATGATGGGGTCTGGAATGAATGGTCAGAGCTTTGCCTTCAACGGTTACCTACCAATAGACAAAGGGGAACGCAAGCAAGAATTAAAGAGATTGGAACGTTTGTCATTCGATCAGAATCAATCGCAATTATTCATAGAAACACCGTATAGGAACAATAAGATGCTGGAAGACCTATGCAACACATTAAATGGAAACACGGACATATGCGTAGCTTGTGACATCACATTGCCAACCGAGTACATAAAAACGTTGACTGCAAACGAGTGGAAAAAAACAAAGGTTGACCTCCATAAGAGACCAACCTTGTTCATTATTCATAAAAACTAAGATATCATTAAGCCTTCAATGAAACTTTTGGTTTTTTGTTTGGCTTGATTTGTGAAGTATCATAACCCGAAAAACGTTTCATATAGGATTTTATGGAAGTTCCATAAGCATCGGAAAAGCCTTGTACCCCATAACTCCTAAGATACTTTTTGACACTACCGGGGCCAGCCAAATGTGCTGCTGCCAAAATGCCAGATTCAGTAATCTTTATTCCATTCAAATATTTACCATCAAAACGCTTGATGTCTCTTCTCAACACCCACTTGTTACGTTCTGTATTGGCCACAAAGGCCATTTCCTGCAATTCTGGTGTTTTGAGAAATTTCTTGGCATCCGTAATGCCTATTAGTTTCAGCGTACTTTTTCCAAATTGATATTTCCCCAAATAACCTAAGGTATTAACCGAAAAATAATTGTTTTGAGACTCTTTGAACCCCAAGGCCTCTTTAAATCCCATAAAGGATTTTCCCAACTCGGGAGAGAACGATTCTTCCATTTTCAAGAAATCGACATCGTCTGCATCATCAAGATTAACTGTATAATCCAAATCCAAACCCTTTGTAGAATAATAATAAACCGTATTATCTACTTCCTCTTCTGTTGATAGCGACACAACTATTGAAACACAAATTGTAAACGCCAGTAATAAAAAACTTGCAATACTCTTTTTGTTCATCATTTCTTTAATTTTACAAAGACTACTTTAATCAAAAAGCGAGCCAAAAAATTCAGCGTGCAAAATTATACATAATATTTGATTTTACAAAATTAATCGTTCAACTACAATTAAAAGTATATGGCGTGAAACTTTATGCCATTTTTACCGTTAAACTCCAAGGTGGGAAGTGGGACTTTGACTACATTGAAAACACCTAGTAAAACCCTTAAAATGTGAGAGTTAGTTTTTATTTTTGTCAAGTCGAAATCCAGGCTCAAATAGTATTGTCTCCTCCTGTCTTGGTTAGGAAACAATTCCATTTCTACCTCTTTTGTCCCAGCCAACATCCCTTCTCCTCCATAACCAAAAGCCACGTTTAGCCACTTTGGAAGTTTGCTTTTCTTGAAAAACGAGTGCAAATTTGCACTCAACCAATACGTTTGCCCATTGTAATCCTTGAGCACTTCTTCCAAGAACCCCGCTCCCAACTTGTCAGGTCGTTGTGAGGCATATTGTGTTTGATGAAAAGAGTATTTAAAAGTAATGCGTTGTTCCTTCCATAACAGTTCTTGTCCAACATAGAGACCGGCTCCAGATGCATTTGCAAAAAAATCACCCCAAGAAAATCCCCATTCCTTGGAAAAACCATCCAATACCTCTACCGCTGTCAAAAAAGAAAAACCCAAAGTTGCTCCATAAATCAATTGATCTCTTTCTTCTACCCCGCTCCAATCCAATGCTTGAGAACCAAACTTCCCCAATTGATAAGCTGTAAAAACATGCCCCAACTTATCCATTTGAAGCCACTCGTCATTGTCATTTATCGTATGAAATTTTGAGCGCTCGAAATCACTATACCACAGTTGATTCAACCCAACGAGTGTCAATGCTCCTATCGATACCTCTGAGATTACGACCGCATTGCGTCTATTTGCATTTAAGGAGTCACTGGGTTTGAAGAAACCATTGAGCTTCGATTGCGAAAATGCCGACATAGACATTAAGACAAGAGTAAGGTATGTTAAAACCGGCTTCAATTTTATTTATATATGCCTTGCGAAGACAAATACGCATGATATGCCCTTGCATTAGCGTTATGCTGCACCAACGTCTTTGCAAACTTATGGTAGCCCAAACGCTTTGCATCTGCCACGAAATATAGATATTGGTGCTTTTCATTGTTTAATACGGCATCTATGGCAGATATGTCTGGCATTGCTATCAAACCTGGAGGGAGCCCCCTATTCATATAGGTGTTGTAAGGCGATTCAATTTCTTTATGAACATTTAATACACGCTTGATTATCGTATTTTCATACTTTGGAAGCCTATAAGCGGCAAAACGTATTGTAGGATCGGCCTGCAAAGGCATTCCTATTCTAATTCGGTTTAGATACACCCCAGCTATTCGTGGTTGTTCGCTTGGCTGCTTGGATTCTTCGTATACGATGGAAGCCAATGCTATCACTTCCGATTCCGACAATCTGAGTGTCTTTGCCTTTTCCTTTCGAGATGTGTTCCAAAAACTCTTGTATTCTTTAAGCATGCGATCTCTAAATTGTTCCCCCGTGCTATTCCAAAACAGCTCATAGCTATTGGGAAGGTACATTCCCAAAGCTGTTTCTGGTTTAAACCCATTATCTTCCAAGAAAGCCTTGTCCTTCATTGCCTCTAACAACGACAAGCTATCTGCATCTATTTGCGTAGCTATTCTACCTGCTAGCTTCTCGATGGTTTCTTGATTGTTGAAAGTCACTTTTACTGGCACATTGTTAACTCTAATGGAATTGATAATGTCATTGTTGTTCATGCCTCTTTTAATGATAAAGCGTCCAGACTTGATTTTGTTTGTATATTTTTTGTGCTTCGCCAAGGCATCAAACGTTTCCATATCATTCAAGAGAGGCTTTAATTGTTCCCTGACATCTTCATAGCTCGAGCCTCTGGAAACATTTACAAAAGCAGTATCCGCTTCAAAAGCGGTATTGGGTTCGAACATTGCTCCATAGACGAAATAAGCAAAGTAGCCAGCTACGATTAAGCCTATAATGACTATCGCTAATAATATTTTTTTAATGTACATTGGTATTTATGAGTTGAAATAGATATTCATTTTTAAAAACTCCATTATGGAAGTTCCAATCTTTTTTTAGTCCTATGTTAACAAAGCCTTGACTTGTAAACAATTTGATGCTAGCTTCGTTTTCTTCTGAAATGTTGCAATACAATTGATGCAAATCCAAATGAACGAAACAATAGTTTGACAACAATTGAAGTGCCTCACGACCATAACCTTTTTGTCGATTTTCAGTTTCCTTCACCAAGATCCCTATGCCTGCTCTCTTATTTTTTACGTCAAAATCAAAAATATCGATCATTCCCAAAGCAATGTCATCGTAATTGGATATGACCAATCTCAATTGTTTGACTTCATATATGTCCTTGTGTGCGCTATCTAGATATTGCTTTATCAAAAACTTCGAATAAGGAGTAATCGTATTGCTTATCTCCCATATGGCTTCATCATTTTCAATGGTGTGGATGAAATCCAGATCTTCAGGTTCCAAAGGTCGCAAATAGATATGTTCTCCCTTTAACGTTAGCATTTTACCTCACCTTTAAAAACTTGTGTGGCTGGCCCTTGAAGCCAAATGTTCCCATATCCTTTCTCCGTTTCATCAAATGAGACTTTCAAAGCACCTCCTTCCGTACTCAATGCCACTTCTCTTTTTGTGGTCTCTCCTTTGTGATGCATGGCCAAAGCTACCGCAGTGACACCTGTTCCACAGGAGAACGTTTCGTCTTCCACTCCTCTTTCATAGGTACGTACCGCAAAGGTTTCCTCATCTATTTTTTCCACAAAGTTAATGTTGCTTCCTCCGTCGTCGTATAACTTTCCATAGCGAATTTTTGAACCTTCACCTCTAACATCTACCTTTTTCAGATTCTCAGTTATCTCAACATGGTGTGGAGATCCTGTATTTAAGAACAAATGAGTCTCGTATTCCTCAATGACCTCTACATCTTGCATCTGCAATTTCACGAAATCATCTACAATGGTAGCATGATGTATCCCATCTATGGCATTGAATGTTGTTTTTTCATCTATGATTTCCAAATATTTGGCAAAGGCCACAATGCACCTGCCCCCATTTCCACACATACTGCTCTCATTTCCATCTGCATTGAAATATACCATCTTGAAATCCGTAGTATCATCTTCTTCCAACAAAATTAAACCATCCGCCCCAATGCCAAAACGCCTATCACATAAAAAGGCAATGCATTTGGCATCTTTTTTGTTGAATACATTCTGTCTATTGTCTATAAAAACGAAGTCATTTCCCGTACCTTGGTATTTATAAAAGGTATATGTCATCTAGCTTGAATTATTTCGACAAATATACTGTTTTAGAAATTTATTCGTGCTGTTAAATACTCGTTAAAATTGAAAATGACACTCAATAAAATTTTAATTTTAATGTTATAAATTATGAATTGCTGGCAGGTAGCAGCATATAACAAAATCATTTAAAAACCTTAACACATAAACACTTAACAAATGAAAAAGATTTTATCGCTGGTTTTAGTTTCGGTATTAGGAGGAACAATCACTCTAGGAGC
>JAHDHI010000010.1 GCA_020631395.1 Bizionia sp. | reverse complement strand
TCAATGAAATAGACGAACTTATTCTATCCTAAAAACGTTTAGGACAGGATTGATTTTTAACATAAAATTAAAAGCGCATTCATTGACTTGAATGCGTTTTTTTGTTAAAAAGCAAAAGCTAAAATGTTAATTTGTTTTCAGGCAAAAAATATCTAATTAAATTACGTAATTAAAAACTAATTAGAAGGTAACAATGAAAAAACTATCACTCATAGGTACTTTTGCTTTATTGAGCATTGTAGCTTGTAAAGAAGATGCCAAGCAAAATGAGACAGCACAAGCAAAAGTAGAAGTAGAAAAAGTACCTGGAATTAATTTGGACTTTATGGATGGGTCAGTAATGCCCAATGAGAACTTTTTTAGGTACGTAAATGGAAAATGGTTGGATACCAATGAAATTCCCGATGACAGAACCTCATGGGGAAGTTTTGCCGAACTACGTAAAAAGACCGATGAAGACGCATTGTCGATCTTGAAATCTGCAATGTCGGACAACAAGGATTTGGAAAGTATCAAAGTTTTGCCAGGATCCGATCAAGAAAAAGCCGTGCATTTATTCCAAACCATAATGGATACCATAGGAAGGAATAAACAAGGTTTAGATCCAGTGAAGCCATATTTGGCTAAAATTGACGCTATAGAGAGCATTGACGACTTGCAAGCCTTTTTAATTGAAATGGAACCAAAGGGAGGTGCTGGTTTCTTTGGTTTTGGAGTTGGTTCGGATCCTAAGGACAGCAATAGAAATGTGGCGTATTTGGGAACAGGAGGTTTAGGTCTGCCAGACAGGGATTACTATGTGAAAGATGATGCGGATTCCAAGGAAAAGAGAGAGAAATATGTAACTCACATTACTAGGATGTTGCAGTATTTAGGAGATTCCGAGGTAGATGCTGCTACGCAAGCAAAACAAGTCTTGGCATTTGAAACAAGATTGGCCGTACCGAAAATGGACAAGGTAGATCGTAGAGATGCCCGTAAGCGCTACAACCCAAGATCCATTGACGATTTACAGAAAATGGTGCCGGCAGTAAACTGGAAAAACTACTTTTCGGGGATAGGGGTAAAAAAACTAGATACTGTAATTGTTGGTGAAGTAAAGTATTTTGATGCATTGCAAGGTATTCTATCAGAAAACAATGTCTCGGATTGGAAAGCATACTTGCGTTGGTCTACATTAAACAATGCAGCTGGCTTGCTTACGACGGAATTGAATAAGGCAAATTGGGATTTTTACAGCAAAGAGTTAAGCGGTGCAAAAAAACAACGTCCATTGGAGGAAAGAGCATTGCAGACATTAAATGGAACCATCGGTGAAGCTTTGGGGAAATTGTATGTTGACAAAAAATTTCCACCTGAAGCCAAAGTGAAGGCTGAGAAAATGATTAAAAATGTCATTTTGGCTTTCGAGCATAGAATTAAAAAATTGGATTGGATGAGTGAGGACACCAAGAAAAAAGCGATTGAGAAATTGAGAGCTACCAAAGTGAAAATTGCATATCCAGATCAATGGAAAGACTATTCCTCTTTAGAAATCAACGGTGTCGAAAATGGAGGGTCATATCTCCAAAACATGTTGAATGCAACGGCCTGGAACTTTAAAGACGACCTTGAGAAATTAGGGAAGCCAGTAGACAAAAGCGAATGGTTCTTGGCGCCACAAGTCGTAAATGCCTATTTTAACCCTCCTTACAACGAAATCGTATTCCCAGCAGCCATCTTACAACCTCCATTTTACAACTATACAGCAGACGATGCTGTAAATTATGGAGGAATTGGAGCTGTGATTGGCCATGAGATTTCACATAGCTTTGACGATTCCGGATCACGTTACGACAAAGATGGGAATTTGAACAATTGGTGGACCGATGAGGATTTAAAACAATTTGAAGGACTAGGAAAAGCTTTGGCAGATCAATATAGCGCCATTGAAGTATTGCCGGATGTGCATATAAATGGAGAGTTTACATTGGGAGAGAACATTGGGGACCTTGGAGGTGTTCTTGCTGCCTACGATGCCTTGCAAATGAGTTTTGAAGGCAATAGACCAGCAGACATAGATGGCTATACTGCAGAGCAACGCTTCTTCATGAGTTGGGCAACTGTTTGGAGAACAAAAATGCGTGACGATGCCTTAAAGACGAGAATTAAGACAGATCCGCATTCACCAGGAATGAATAGAGCTGTACAACCACTATTGAACGTAGATGCGTTTTATGAAGCATTCGACATAAAAGAAGGAGATAAGATGTACATTGCTCCGGAAGATAGGGTTAGAATTTGGTAGCATTCAAGTTTGTCAGATAACAAATCTGGACTATGTCAAGAAAACTAAATGTATAGAAAAAGCAACCCATCGGGTTGCTTTTTCTATTATGCGGTATTCCATTATTAATTCTTAGGTGCTTCTTTTGGTTTTGCCTTCAAAGAGGATATGGCATTCTTGCTTACTTGGGCCAAATTGAAATTAGGAGCCAATTTCAAAGCTTCATCCAAAATCAAAATAGCGGCATCGATATTTGCAACTTTGTCTTCGTTGAATTTTATAAGCGCCTTTAAATAGGTGAAAGCTGCTTTTAAAGAGACTTGATAAGGTTGTTGAGTTTCATAGAAAGGTATCATCATGTCGTCTTTGGAATTGGCAAGGCCATAGGCGACATGTTTTCTTGCTTCAACCAGATTGTTTGTTTGTAAATTCAATTCAGCCAGTTCATAGGCAATGTTGGGATTGGAATTACGTTTGATGAGTGCTTCAAAATGCGGGATGGCCAATTTTGGCTGCCCCAAGGCTTTTAAAGAGACTGCCTTTACTTCAACGGCCAAATCGGAATCCGTACTGTTTTGTTCTATTCCAATGGTGTTTAAAGCCTGCAAATGCTTTCTTTCGTTGAGATATACATAGGCCAACGTGTCTTTTCTAGCTTGAGAAGGAGACAAGATGTTTAAATGCGTCAAAGCATTGATTACACCTTGAGCATCACCTTGTACTTTCATTTGCTTGTAATACGTTTCGTAATGTTTTGTCAATTCAGAATTGTTTTGAGCAGTCACAATAATACTCCCCATAAAAAGCGTCAATACCAATAATCGTTTCATTTGTTTGTTTTTTATAATCTGCCAAAACTATGAAAAATATACATTCAAACTCTTAAAACAATGCTAATTAATGCTAATGGTTTGTTTTAAGACGATGGCATCGTTAAGTACAAACGGTTTGGGTATCATGTCAGATTCCCGTTTTGGTATGGTAAATTGATTGTTTTCCAACAAATCGAAAGTGGCTTCGTATAGTTCCAAAGTCGTTTTTTGAGTTGCAGGAACGCTAAAGAACAATTCCAGAGGATCATTGCCCGATACATAGAAACTGAACAATCTGTTGTTTTCCCGTTTTTCGAATACAAACTCGGAATCTTTTGTCCTATGGGCATCCACTCCATTTATTCTAAATGAATTGTATACATTGGTAGAATCCGAAAACACTTCTATTCGTTGTGCCTTACGAGTAGGCATTATGCAAATGTTGAGGTGTCTTTTATTTGCAACAATGGTGTCATTGGAAATTTCAATCTTTGGTTTGGAGATGGATTTCACGGGAGCCTTTTTTGCGTAGGTAAATCCTGAAGCGTATTTGCTGCCGAATATGTTTTTATTTAAATCGGAAGCATTGTCTGGTTCGTCTCCCAAGAAATTCCTTGTCCAAGTATCCAATACAGTATCGTAAGTAGCCCAAACGGCTGTATTGTCATCTGTATCCAAGACATAGACCAAACTATTGGGTTTAGGCTTGTCTGTAGTAAAATTAGAATTGAAGTGAGCCTTGAAGAAGAAAATGATTCCAAAGAACATGAATAAATAACTCCAACGGTCTTTATGTTTGAAAAAACCAAAGACCGGAAGTACAAAGCCAAATATGAGTACGATGAAAAGGGCACTTACATATAATATTTTCAAGCCAAGACCAACAGGGAACATTTTTACGAATGGGGACATCACGAACAATACGGGAACAGACAACAAGGCCATGGCCATAAGATTGGGCTTTTCTTGTCTCAACAATAGAAATAAGGAGAACAAGGCAAAAAATACAGGAATGACAAAGAAACTGGCTCCTTTTAGATTGAAGGCAATGATTGTACAGACAACAAGCCACAATGCAATGGGGGCAACAAGCAAACTAGCAGTGTTTGAAGGAGCATATGCTTTATGATACAAATAAAAGCAAATACCCAAATTGAAAAATGTAAAACACCAGATGTAAGTATGACCATTGTAGGTGAAGCCTTGTAACATTTCTGCATAACTCGGATAAATGCCATTAATTAGCGTCCAACTTAAAAAAGTGAAAAGGCCACAAACGATCAATGCAGTCATAAAAGCATAAAACCCTTGTTTGATTGCTTTGCCTTTGAGCTTGTTACTTTTAAAGCCATAGACGATGAGCCCAATGAAAGCAACAAAAGCCAACAGAAGCATTGGGAAAATCCAACTGAAAGGGTAGGAAATCGTACCAAAAAAGGGAGTGTTGAAATAAATGTAATCTTCTGAATTCTTCAAGTTGTTTAAGTTGGCTTCGGCAAAGTAATGCAACAATGGCATCAGGTAAGACCCTTGATGCTCCAATGTGTTTCTGTCCAAACGGTCGTATGTATCCAATGCGGTATGGTAATCGAAATGATCATCTATGAATGCGAAATTGAAACCATCGATGTCCCCGTCTTTTCTAAAAACGGTCAAATCGGTGTCATTGGGTAGCATTTTATAGATGCTATAAGCCAAGGAGTTTGCAACTGGGAATTTTGGATTAGCCTCAACAAAGGCTTTTATTAAATTGGCATTCCCTCCGTTGGTTTCAACAAGCATATAGCTTGGGCCACCACTACCACGAGCTTCGAAATTTAAAACAACCCCGACACCTTCAGCCCATTCGTGTTTGTTCACAAATAGATCCGCACCATTCAATCCCAATTCCTCTGCATCCGAAATAAGAATGACAATGTCGTTTTTCGGTGTTTTCCCTTCAGACAGATAAGCCCTTATGCCCTCCAATATCGTGACGACCCCAGAACCTGCATCACTAGCGCCAATGGACGAATGGGGGTTGCTATCGTAGTGAGTTAGCAGGAGTAGTGCCTTTCCTTGTTCGCGACCTTCAATCCTTGCCAGAATGTTTTTCGGCTTGGCTAAACTTCCCCATTGACTCATGGAGTAGCCTTCTTGAATTTGTGTTTCCAAGCCTAATTTTTCAAGTTGTTCAACAATGTAACTTCTTACGTTTTCATGTTCGACGTTGCCAACAAAATGAGGTTTTTGGGAAATCTCGGATAGATGAATCAAAGCGCGTGCAGTTGAAAATGTATTCCGATCGGCATCAATGGAAGAAATTTTGTTGGGTAAAAGAGCATCGAAACCCACATATATGGAAACAACGAGAAATACTAATGCAACACTCTTTTTAAACATCGTGAAGGTTTTATGAATAACCATAAAAATAAGAAAATTATCCTTGATACGATGCTTTAGGTTAAGTCATTAAAATTGAGTAACTTTAAGAATAAGTATAAAACGTGGAGTTATGGGTATTAAAAGTTTTCAAGGGGCAAGAAAAGGACAACAACAGCAAACAACCAACAATTCTCCCTTAAAGGTAAGCGATTACATGACTAGGGATGTAATAGCCTTTAGGCCGGATCAATCTGTTGAAGAGGTTATAAACACATTGATCAAACATCGCATTTCCGGAGGGCCTGTCGTCAATGACAAAAATGAATTGGTTGGAATTATCTCTGAGGGAGATTGCATCAAGCAAATAAGCGAAAGTCGCTATTACAATATGCCCATGGATCAAGATAGCATTGAAAAACATATGATTACCAATGTTGAGACCATAGATGGCAACTTAAATGTCTTTGATGCAGCAAGCAAGTTCTTGAAATCCAAACGACGACGTTTTCCAATTGTCGAAAACGGAAAGCTGGTAGGGCAAATTAGTCAAAAAGACATTTTGAAGGCAGCAATGAAATTAAAAGGACAACATTGGAAATAACTAAGAAGGTCTATGTTGGTTAATGGCTTTGGGACTATCGGTGATTATGAGTTTCTTGTCATTTTTATCTCCACTTAAGGAGACGATGCTGGAATAGGAATAATCTGCAATGGGGTTTTCCAAGTCCATCCATCTTACATTGCCCGCTACCGTGATTTGTTCTCCTACTTCTATGATGGCTTCTTCATACTTAAGTTGCTTGTTAAAACCAAATAAGGTCTCACTATCGATGTTGTGAAATTTAAGAAGCTTCATGAATTCGGGAGTTGGATCATTAAAAGTTCCAGAATTGGTGGTTTTATCCGTAACAAGATAATCCATATAATTTCTTGGCATCTTAATAGGCAACACGATTGCTCGTTCCCCATTTTTTTCAATAAAAAAATCTTGGATGTTTTCTTTTTCTATCAATGTTTCCCAGCTGGAACTCTTTCCTGAACTTACACGTTGCTGTATCGTTATTTTATAGAATATGCATTTGCGCTTGCTCAAGGGGGCTGTCAAAGGGTCGTTTATGTTGAGTGCCTTTCCTGATATTTTGGAAAAGGTGTTGGTTCTCAGGCTTCCAATTCTATTTTGAGGTAATTTTTTCAAACGCCTTAAAATTGTTGCTTCAGAATTGAAATAGTGATTGTAAATAGCAAAAAGGGTGAACATGCCAATTATTACGGCTATGATTAAGGGATTGTTCATTATATATGAAATAAATCTTGATATGGTTATGCCAATTAGTAACGCTTGGATGACAAACGTTACAATTGTCTTTAATCGATTGTTGTTTTTTGTGATGCGTTCAATGCATATGTGGCAAAAGACGCCAGCCAGTGTGCTCCCGCATATTCCCCAGAATCCATCTTGTCGTAACTGGATTTGAAATGCGCATCCGCAAGTGCAATCATTTTGTCGTTGCCAAGAGCTTTCCCGATTTCATACAAACACCAAGCACGGCTAAAGTTCAATCCGTCCAAGTGAGCCATCTTCCCATCGCTTTTATCCACTACATCCACGACAAAGATGCTTTTAGATGGATTTTCTCTAAAATCAGGAATGAATGCGTCCAACCATTCTACATATTCTTCTCTTGAAAGTACTTTCAGCATCAATGCTGCTTCTTGCAAGCAAGGCGACAAAAAATCAAATCCTCCAGGCTCCCAGCTGAGTGGGCAATTGGCATCGTTCAAATAGAAATCTTTGGCTTTTTTAATAATTGTTGCCTCCAGATCTTTGTTGTGCTTTCTAGCATAGTCCAACGCGAAGGACATCCCGAAGGCCGTGTTGGCATGTTCTCCTACCCGGATTGGGTAATTCAACTTATTTAGAAATACGATGAACTTGCTCTCCATCAATGTTGTCAAAGGTTCCAAATCCTTGGAAAATTGCTTTCCCTCCATTGTTTTGTAGTCGTGTAGGCTTTCTGCCAATTTCAACAGCCAAGCCCAACCATAGGTTCTTTCAAAGGTTTTGTTGTGTGTGTCATCGAAATAGCTAATCTCCTTTGTTATGTTCTCTCTAGTGATGTTCTTTTTTAGCTTGCTTAAAATCGCTTCACGTTCTTTTAACTCTGGAAAGCGAATTAGCAAATTGACCAAAGTCCAGTGTCCGTGAACAGAAGAGTGCCAATCGAAACAACCATAAAAAGAAGGATGCAACTCTTTTGGTGTCTTCAAATAGGATGGGTCTCCTAGGACTTGACCTAACTTGTTTGGATATTCTTGATCAATGCAATCGTAGGCAAAGTGATATAAGTAATCGGCTTTCTCTTCGTTAAAGACAATCAATGTTTTTTCTAAATGATTACTCGATGCCTTCTTGTCTTTTTTTGGTGAGTTGCAATGTGTAAAAAGTAGAAATAGTATTATGTATTTGGCTGTGGTTTTCATATTTCTTCAGTTTTGCTAAGAAAGATATGAAGATAGCATTCTATAAGTTAACAAGTGGAATCCTATCACAGATTTGATTGAAACGAATTAAATGATATTGGTAGCCTTTGCCAATTTGTAACTGTCTTTGATGATGATGGAATGTCCATCTATCTCAATGGCTTTTTCTTTTTTGAAATCGGATAGCACCCGAATTAAAGATTCTACCGAAGTTCCGATGAGGTTGCTGTGATCTTTTCTAGAAAGCGTAAAACTACTATTTTCATTGAAAAAACGTTCTAGCTTCAAGATGGAAATTGCCGTTCTTTCCCTAACACTGTGTTGTGCGAGAATTTTCGAATTGATTATAAAGACATCGAACTCATGACTAAAGCTCTTAAGTAGTCGATTAAGAATGTTTCTGTTCTTTTTTAGGATCAATGCGAATATTTTTTTTGGTATTAAATAGAATGTACAATCCGTTAAACATGAGACTGAATGAGAATGAGTTTCCTTGTTCAATACGGTATGATGACCAATGATGCCGTTTTCTTTCACCAAGTAAAAAATGTGTTCCTTACCATTTAAACCAGTAATGTACTTTTTCACCTTCCCTTTCTTTATGATATAAACCCCATTGGGTATGGATGCTTCATGATAGAGAGTTTGGCCTTTTTTAAGACTTATGATTGTTTTGTGTTTCTCGATTAGATTGTGAATCTCATCTGGAAATGACTTAACTAGAGAATCATTGAATAGTGTAAATCTGTTGTGAGGGAAAATTTGATCTATCATTAGAAAGGGTTAGTTGTTGGGCGAGGTTAGAAAAATAAATTTGAACTTATGGAGAGTTTTGAGTATTTATGTTTTTTTAGCTGTATTGTTGGGGTTATAGTAAAATATACGTAAAAAATTTGTGAAATAGATGTTTTTGAGTCGGAATGACTAAAAATGAAGCATAAAAAAACCACTTTCTTGGAAAGTGGTTTTCAATTGTCAGAGGGTGTATTGTGGTTAATTGTTTTTGTTGAATCTGACAGGTCTACCATTAAGGTCTTGTATAGGCCTATAATTAGCATGCATGATTTCTTTGAATTTCCTCAATTGATAACGGGATGCTTTCAATGGTTTTTTGAGTACGTACCAAGTAACTACTTCGGAACAAGGAGGCGTTGTCAGCGAACCTGAATAAGTATAATACCTATCCAATACGTCATTGTTGTTGTAATTTTCATGAAGGGAGCCTTCTTCATCATTGTCAAATTTTAAAGCATTGAATTGTCTCTCATCTTCACCAATGATTCGATTTTTGTCATAAACGTAAGGGGAGAAAAAATCATAGACGTTATATGTAAAGCTGCTATTGTATTCATCGTTTTCATTTTCTGGAAGCATCCCTATGAAATTGCCCAACACTGGGTTCCATTCCCCTTTTTTAAAGAATACCCCCAACACTGCCAAATCCCCAGTGTTGGGGTCTTGATGCACCAGGTGCATTTCCATGGGGTAATGCTTGTTGTTTATGGTGTGCTCGCTTTTTGTATGAAAATGGAATTGGAGCAAGTTGTAGGTAATTCCGTTAAGTGTGGTTGTACTCCCCGGATCATAGTTGAATTGAATGGTGTGGCCATTGTTTAATATATTGGTAACACTAGAGTTGAAATTGGTGTCTATGGGATCTAGGCTATCGTCTCCAATAGCTTCTTGTCTTACAATGTCGATTGGAGATTGTTCAACACCTCCGCAATCCATCCAGTCAGCGTTGCATAATGTTTCCCAAAATTCGGGACCTTCGGCTCCCTCGTATTCGAAATGACATTCTGATTTTGAATTGTATCTCTCATTTGAGACAATTGCGGCTTCTTCTGTTTCCATATGATCGTTTTCACAGGAGAACAATCCCAAAGCTAAAGTCAAGCTTAGGATGTAATTGATTTTTTTCATGGTTATATGTTTTGGTAATTAATAGCAACCAATTTATAACCTATTGCAAAAAACATTGTTGAAAAACATCAAGCCTAGATTTGATTTTTATCAATTATGACATTGATTTAGATCAGAAGTCCTACCAGATCGAATCACATCCGTTTCACCAAGGCAAAGTAATCGCCTTCCAGCGGCAAATACCCTTGGTCGTAGACAAAATAATATATGGTTCCTGCCTTTGTGGTGTAGATGCTTGTAAAATAATTGAAATCGAATCCTTTCTCTATCAACTTGATTTTGGTCGTCTTTGTTTTCTGATTGGGGTTCATAGCCTCTAGAATTCGCCAATTTTTGCGAAGCCTGTTGTTTATGTTCCTAATGAGATTTTTTCCGTCTTTGTTTATTTTGTTGTTATGAGCATTCCTACAATGGTCGCTACAGAATTTCTTATCAATTCTTCCAACTATTCTATCTCCACATTCAGGGCATTTTTTTTCCATGGGTTGCTTACTTGTTTTCAATGCTATACCAACGTAGTTTCAGGTTTTCTTTTTGGTAATGGAAATCTTCGATATAATTCAAGCCTATTTTTAAAAGAGCATTATGAGACGCTTGGTTTCCCATTTCCGTGATGCCATAGATGGTTTTCAGTTTCATTGTATTGAAAGCATAGTCTATGGCTGTCTTTCCAGATTCTGTGGCGTATCCTTTCCCCCAATATTTGGGAATTAACCTATAACCGACATCGTAGAAATTTGAGAATCCGTTAAATGGTTCTTCCGTATTCAGTCTTAAGCCAGACCATCCTATGAATTCTTTTGTGTCTTTAAGTATTGCTGCCCATCGACCAATACCTCGTTCCTTGTATTGTTGTTGTATGTTTAAAATCATTTTTTCGGACTCTTCCATAGTTTTTATGGGCTTGTTGCCTAGGTATCTATGAACATCGGGATCGGAGTCTAAGGTAAACATGCCTTCCAAGTCACTCTCTTGTATGTTTCTAAGTATCAGGCGTTCTGTTTCAATTTGAATGTCCATTTATTGTCTTTTGTAGTTGAATTTCACTTCTTCGGGAGTGCCTTTGTTCTCGACAACCACATAAAGGTTAATCTCTTTTTCATTGATCTTCTCAAAGGTAAAGTTGTCGAAATATACACGATTGCCTTCAATCTTTACAAGTTCGAAGACTTCAGATTCTTCTTTTTCTTCCCAACCTTTGAAGTCAGGGGCAAAATGTTTCAATTGCAATAGAAGCGTGCCATCCTTTTCCGTGATTCCTCCTAGTTCATAGAAGATGACCTTGTCTTTTACCACCAATTTGAAGCTGAACATCATGGAGTTTCCTAGTGGAGGACTCCAGATCTCTTCGATTATTCCGCCAAAGGCCTCGCCTCTCCAATGTCCAGAAACCCATGAAACAGCATCCAGTGTGGCTTTAGGGGATGGATTATCTTCATTAAATGGCAATGTATTGTTTTGACTGATGGAATAGGATGAGCAAAAGACAAATACAAGGATGAAAAGTGGTTTCATAGTCAATGAAATAAATAGTTAGACAATCTAATATACTAAACTTAGCATAACTATTATAATCTTGTATATATGTATTTTGAATCTATTGTGGAAAGTATAGGGAATAAAAAAAGCCTTATTTAAGACTTTGAAATATATTTTCTGGGATTTATAAAAATCTAACTGACTTAGTCTACTTGAAGTCCCTACACTTAAGTGGCTTTTAGTCAGTTAGATTGGTTGTTTTTGATCAATTTTTTCTTATTGATTTAAATAGCTTCTTTGTATGTGTGTTTAAATAATTCTTAAAAAAACCTAACTGACTTGATGCTTTATTTTTGCTCCCATCAAAATAATTCTCTAATCAGTTAGATTTAAGGTTTACTATTATTCATTTTTACTAATAACAATGTTGTTTTTTTTAATTGACTTTATTGTTATTTCCAATTATATAGTAAAGATAGATTAATGTCTTAAGTTTTTTATAAGGAAAATCCTTAGCATTAATAAGGAATGCTGTTTTTTTTAGATAAGAACTTCCTCATATCTATTGAGAATGGTATGAAAGTACTTGTTTATCAGTCCTTTGCCGTTGTATGTCTGGAATATGATTTGTTTTGTCTTGGCACAAACTTCATTGTAACAATTTTCTTGACCTCCAAAATCCCATTGCGCTCCTAACAAGATCATTTTGTAAATTGGGTTTTCAGGTTCTAGACTTGATGCCTTTTCCAGCAATTCTATCGCTTTCATCTCATATTTCGTGCAATTTCCAAATTCGTAAGGAACTATGGATATGGCATAACCTGCAATGAAATTGAATTCTGGTATGTCATCGTATAGCTTTTGCCCTTTTTTTAATTCGACTACCAACGTGTTTTTTAAATTGATGTCTACGGTAAATTGACCTTCAACTACATCCAGCATATACCATAAGAAGAAAAAATAATGTTTCCAAGATTCAAAATCTTTATCGTTTTCGTATAATAATTCTTGGTAGGCGTAATAAGCTGCGTTGTACTCTTGATTCTCCTCAAGTTCAAGTATTTCTTTTAACTTCATGGTAATTTAAGATTTTAGGGTTATTAAAAAATTAAATATTTATTTGATAAATAGGGTTAACTTAATTTTCAATTACCTGTATTAGAAAAGTTTTCTTGTACTGCTTTCCTGAGAAAAGAAATGTTGGGAGTATAGTTTTTTTGACTAAAGAAACTTTGAGTAATATTTTTAATGCATTTAAAAACTTAACTAATAGGTTTGTAATTGATTGCTTTGGGAAAAAGTTTCTATATATCTCAAATATAACTATAAAAGAAGGGAGGTTGCTAAGGATTTTCCTTACAGTTAACAAGGATTTCTCTCTTTGATTAGATGAATCCTTTTTGTTTGGCAATTTCCACCAAAGTCTTGTCATCCATCTTAGAAACGTCAAAAGCTTCTTTTAATTGACGCTTTCTTCTTTCGATGCCACCTATGGACATGGGGATGATGTTTGGCAAGTCTCCCATTTTTGTGCCCAAGGACAATTCGTAAAGCAATTGCCTGTCTATTTTGTCTATTATGAAGTCGTTGGTAATGTGCTTACGCAATAGTTGCAAGATGGTCTTGCTGTAGTGTGGTGGGTTTTTTATGACGGTTTCTATGGCCTCCACCAACTCGTTAGAGGAAATGTCATTTTTTATCAAGAATCCATCTGGATTTATGCTTTTGAGTATGTTGTTCAACCTATAGTTGTCATTGTAGGTGGTAGCTACGATTATTTTGGAACTTGGGGTAATGCGTCTTATTTCCAAACCCAAGTCTTCGCCGGACAGTAATTGACCATCTTGGGATTTGGGCAGTTTGATGTCGAGAAATATAATGTCGAAGGTTGTACGTGAATTTTTGTTAAGTTCATAGGACGCGCTATCTATGTTGTTTGCTTCTTTGATGTTAAATGTATAAGCGTCGTTGGCTTCGCTTATTTTTGACATTGCACTTTTATATGCATCAGCAATTATAGGGTGATCGTCTATAATCAATACATTAATAGTAGGTTTCATTGGGTTTAATCTTAAAAGGGATTAATACAGTAATTTTGGTGCCTTGGTTTTTTTGGGAGATTAAAGAATAGGTGCCATTAATAGTTTTTACTCTCGAGTGTATATTGGATATCCCAATCCCTTTGCTAGTTTTCTTACTATTAAATCCAACACCGTTGTCTTCAATAGTAAAGTTAAGGTTTTCATTCGTATAACCAAAAACAATATTGACATGTGTGGCCTTGGCATGCTTGATTATGTTTAAAAGGGACTCTTGTACAATACGATAGCAATTAATTTTAACGCTATCTTTACTTTCATTCCATAGATCCCCATCTGCCGTATCCATACTGTATTCGAAACCTCCAGCTTTACTTTGTTCTTCTACCAATGTCTTAATGAGGGAGATGTAGTCCTGTTTGGATAGAAGAATCTCATTTTTCAACTCATGTGAAATATTTCTGATCTCTTGTTCTATTTTTTGTAATTCGTCTATGTATATGTCCTTTTTTTCATTTCCATTTCCAAAATCAAGAAAACCCAGGCCCATCCTAGTACCGAAAATCTTACCCAAAACGCCATCGTGAAGTTCTTCCGAAATTCTATTGCGCTCCTTCAAACGTCCTTCTTCCAATTTGGATTGTTGTTTCAACATTAGTTTATAAATGTCTTCGTTTGCTTGTCTTTGTTGGGATTCAAGAATCAATTCCCTATTTTTTGCACGTTCGGATCGAATGTATATCAACAAGCTTAGAATGAATATTATTGCAATTCCTGCTATGATGATTATTGTCTTCTGAGAAGACAGTATTTTTGTTTTATAGATGTAAGCATCGGTTTCGAAGCGAATACGGGCAAACTTGTTTTTTATCTTACGTTCTTGTCTTTCCAGTTCTTCGTTCAAAACCACATACTCGTTTAAATAATGAGAGGAACTGTCTCGGTCTATCTTGGATAGTAAAAGCAGTGAGGACAATATGTCTCTATAATTTTTAATGGTATTGGCCAATATATTGGCTTCTTTGGCGTAGGCTATGGCTTTTGCACTATCTTTTATAGAAGTGTAATAATCTGCCATATGGAGTTTGTTGATAACCACACCAGAGAAATCCTTTGCCTTATTCCTGATTTCCAAGGCAGTTTCAAAATGCTTCTTTATGCCAGTGGTGTCATTTTTCAATAATTTGGTATAGGCTAGGTTGTCTATGATCTTGGCGTACAATTTAGAATTTTTATAGAGATCATCGGATGACAAAGCAAGATTCAGATACTCTATTGCTTTTGGGAAATCTTCTTTCTTTTGGTAAATTAATGCAATGTCGTTTAACGTACCTTCTTTATAATCGGTATAGTCTTTTTTGTTTTTAACTGATTTTAAATGTTCTAGGGCAGTATTGTGAAATTCGATGGAATTCTCATAATCTTCCAGTTCTTTGTAGACAATCCCTAGGAGGCTATAGCATCTATACAGAGATACATTCTTATCCAATGGTTCGAATTTGGAAATGGCTTCGAACAGCTTTTCTTCACAACCAACGTAATCCTTGAACCTACTTTGGACGAACGCCATATTATATAGCATTTTGCCTGAAAAGTAATAGTTTTCTATGGATTCGTAACTTTTGTAAGCTTGATAGTAATGATGGTAGGAGGAATCAAACACCTCCTTTTTTGCATAATAGGAGCCATAGTTCCAATGCGTCGCTGCTATTCCAGATGTGTCTTTTAGTTTTAGTGACGAAAGATAAGCAACCTTGTTGGCTAGTTTGAAGGCCAAGGAATCGTCGGTTTTGGATGCGTTGTAGGCAACATCCAACAACTTTTTGTTGTTGAGAAGATCCTTTTGAACCTTGCTTGTCTTTGTAGATTCCTTGCAGCCATAACAACAAAAAAGCACAATTGACATGGAAATGACAAAATAAAGGGTGCGGTAGATATATGGTTTTAAGTTATAGATAGGACAATTGATTTAGCTAAGCAAAGCTAAAAAAAAAGCCTTAAAACTAACGTTTAAGGCTTTTTTATATGAGAATTTATTTTTTATTCCCCATCTGGATCCCTGTCATCATCGATTTCAGCTGAATCATCACCACCAGTTGCCAACTCTGTGTTTTGTGAATTGTTTTCGTTGATGTCTTCTACAGAACAGGAGAAAAACAATGCCGTGAATAATAATAATGCTAGTAGTTTAGTTGTAGTTTTCATAATATAGATTTTAAATTGTACGATTAGTTGTTCCCAATATTGGGAGTAGATTATTTTTGGATTGTCAAGATTTCGCTAGCTTAAAATTTGTCTTGACTTTTGTTGTGTAGAAGCGGCCTCACAAGTCAAATGTACTTTGATATAAACTTATAAACTAGCAAATGCACTGTGCTTTAGTGAACGCAAGAGGTTTAATAGCAAACACCATGGTTATACGAGGGAAATTAAATTTACAAGTGTAGTGAATATTGATAAGTGTGCTCTTTTTGAATAAGTTAGATCTGTTTTGCAATCGTATTAACGTCTTTTTTCCTTAATGATTGCATTTTTGTTTTGGAAGGCTAATTTAGAGTTGGAGTGAAAGCACTTCCTAGGGAATCTTTTATGAATTCTATGTTATGAATGTAGGTTTTTGTAAATGGGATTTTGTGGGAAGTATGGTCCACAGTGCATTTGGATTTGCTATAGTTTATTCTTGAGATGAAATCCTTGTTGACTATGTAGCTTTTATGTATTCTTAAAAAATTTTTGGGAAGTGTGTTTTCAAAAATCTTCAAAGTCTTATATGCACTAATTACCTTACCGTCATTTATATAGAAGTCGGTAGTGTTGTTGTCTGCTTTGAGGAACATTATTTCATCAATGTTAATGTATTGATAATCATTGTATGATTTCAAACACAACATCCTATTGTATGAGGCTGAACGTTTTTTTTTAAACTTTAAAGCTAGTTTTCTTACATCCAACTCCAAAAGAGGACGAATTAGATAGTCTATGAAATTGTGTTTTAACGCTTGATATGCAAAATCCTTGGATTTGGAAATGCCTACAAAATCAGGGATGGTTTCAAGGTAAGTATTGAGCTCTGTTACAAATTGAAAAGAATTGTCTAATACATCGTCTAGATTTAAAAAAACAATATCTGGTTTTCGTTTTAAAATGGTATTCATTGCCTCATCGTAATTAGAAGAACTTCCCAAGGAATGAAACATAGGATAATCTGCCAACACCTCATTAATATTATTGGCTAAACCACTTTCATTATCTATTATATAGTAGCTATTCAAAAGAGCAAAATTTTAAACTCTAAAGTTAAAAATATTGAGCTTGAAAACCATAAGGGAAATCCTTACAGTTGTTAAGGATTTTATTTTAATTTCTATGTTTTATAGTGTTATGCGGAGATTCTTTTAAAATAGAAGCGTAATGTATTAAAGATAATTTGGATTTGAAGAGGGATTTCTTAGATATGTAAGTCCTTGCTAGGAAGATAAATCGATTTTATCTGAAAGCACCATTCTTACAATAAGATTGGTTTGCCCCATAAAATATTTAGGAGAAAAGTTTCAACACCAGAAATTTCACAAACATTAAGAAATCTATGTTTGGAAATAGGTTGTGATGATGAATATGGTCGTTTTTAAACGACTACAAACGTTTACAATCGAAATTAAACGCATACCTACCGAATAACTTTTGTCCCTTGTTTAATATTTGCAGTGTTGAATCAATGAAGGTTCAATGGCATTAACTTGTTTAACATTAAAAAAATAAAATTATGAACACGCTTAGAAACAAGGTACAGTTGATTGGCAACTTGGGAAACGATCCAGAAATCATTAATTTGGAATCAGGAAAAATGTTGGCGAAATTTTCCATAGCCACGAATGAGAGTTATAAGAATGCAAGTGGAGATAAGGTGACAGACACGCAATGGCACAACATTGTCGCTTGGGGTAAAACAGCTGAAATCGTTGAAAAATACGTTACAAAAGGGAAGGAAATTGCCATAGAAGGGAAATTGACAACTCGTGCTTGGGAAGATAAAGATGGAATGAAACGTTACGTTACTGAGGTAGTTTGCAATGAATTGTTGATGCTTTCCAAATAATCACATCTAATTTTTTTAAATAGCCTCCCAATATCGGTAGGCTATTTTTTGCTTACAATCATATATACGGGAAAATGATCGCTATAACCTCCCTTGTATCGTTTCCCAACGTAGGTCCTATAGGGGTTCCCTTTGTATTTTCCATCGTATAGCTTTAAAAAGTCCTCATCGAAGATGTTGGCTTTGAGAAAACGGAGTGTTTTAGATTTGCGTTCAAAAAAATTGTGGGTAATTAGAATTTGATCGAATAAATTCCATTTGTTTTTATAACTGGTTGTGCCTCTGTCTTGGGACAAGAGGGTGTTCATTGGATTAAACAACCCTTGGTCATTTACCAATTGTTTGATGCTGTTGCTGGCAGGGTCATCATTGAAATCTCCCATTACTACAATTTTTGCATTGGGATTCTTTCCTTTTATGTTGGTAATGATTTCCGAGAGCTTACTTGAGGCCTTCATGCGTTTGTATTCAGTTTCATTGTCTCCACTACGTCTGGATGGCCAATGGTTTACCAAGATGTGAAGTTCCAAGCCTTCAAATAGGCCACTTGCCAGCAAGATGTCTCTCGTATGGTCAATTTTTCCATCTTCATCAAATAGTTCCAAGGAAAACGTTTCTGAATGGGCGACCTTAAAGACGGTATCGTCATATAATAAGGCGACATCAATGCCTCGTTCATCAGGCGAATCGTAATGTACGAACTTGTATTTAAAATCTTCTATGTGTTTGGAGTTTACTAAATCGGTTAAGACATCTGCGTTTTCAACTTCCGCCAAACCAAGGATTGCAGGATGTTTTTTGGTTTCTTCTTGGCCAATGTTGGAAATGACGAAACCTATCTTTCTTAGTTTGTTCCTGTATCGCTTTACCGTCCAGCGCTTTTCGGAAGTGGGGAGAAAATCATCATCCCGAGTAAAATCATCGTCATAGACATCAAATAGGTTTTCAATGTTATAAAAGCCGATGGTGTGTTTTTTTGATTTGGATTTAAAGAAATTAAGCATACATCGAATAGAGTTAGATTGGCTAAAAATAGGAAAATTTATCTGCTTCCAATTGCGTAACTTTGTCCTTATAATTTTATTTATGTTAGAAAAGAAAGACATAGCCTTAGAAAAAGCAGTTTTGATTGGAGTAATTACAAAAGATCAAGACGAAGTAAAATCCAAAGAATATTTGGACGAGCTTGAGTTTTTAACGTTTACGGCTGGAGGAGAAGTTTTAAAACGCTTTACCCAAAAGATGGAAATGCCGAATCCTAAAACTTACATAGGGACTGGTAGAATGGAGGATGTTCGCAAATTCATTGAGGAAAACGATGTAGGTACGGCGATTTTCGATGACGAATTGTCGGCATCCCAAGAGCGAAACATAAGTAAGATCTTGGAATGTAAGGTGCTGGATAGAACCAATTTGATTTTGGATATCTTCGCGCAACGTGCACAAACAAGTTATGCAAGAACCCAAGTGGAACTGGCGCAATGTCAATATTTGCTGCCCAGATTAAGAGGAATGTGGACACACTTGGAACGCCAAAAAGGGGGGATAGGAATGCGTGGGCCTGGTGAAACAGAGATAGAAACAGATAGACGTATTGTACGTGATCGCATTGCACTGCTAAAGAACAAGATCAAGACCATCGACAAACAAATGTCTGTGCAAAGAGGCAATCGCGGCAAGATGGTGCGTGTTGCCCTTGTGGGATATACCAATGTCGGGAAATCCACATTGATGAATACCGTAAGCAAGAGTGAGGTGTTTGCAGAGAATAAGTTGTTTGCGACCTTGGATACCACGGTTAGAAAGGTGGTTGTTCAAAATTTGCCATTCTTGTTGTCGGACACCGTTGGGTTTATTCGTAAGTTGCCAACACAGTTGGTAGATTCTTTCAAAAGTACCTTGGATGAGGTGCGTGAAGCCGATTTGTTGCTTCATGTCGTGGATATTGCTCACCCCAACTTTGAAGATCACATTGCTTCGGTAAACAAGATTTTGGGAGAGATAGAAAGCAGTGACAAGCCAACCATAATGGTTTTCAACAAGATCGACGCTTACAAGGCAGAACCTTTTGACGAAACAGATCTTGTTGCTGAACGTACCAAGGTTCACTATAGTTTGGAGGAATGGAGAAAGACTTGGATGAACAAAATAGGAGACAATGCACTGTTTATATCTGCTCTAAACAAGAAAAATCTGGAAGATTTCAAAAAACGTGTTTACGATGAAGTTCGTGACATACACGTTACGCGTTTTCCTTACAATCACTTTTTATATCCAGATTACAACTACGAGGAAATGGGGGAAGAAGAATAGAGGCTTTCAATCCCATGCTATCTCAAAGAGAAACCTTTTGCAGCCCACCATGGATGAATTTCTATCTTTAATCTACCTGCCTTTACAGATGGGTCGGAGTTAGCTAGACTATCGGCCATTTTCTGTGTAGGTACGTTGTATATGGTAATGCCCCTAATGTCTCCATCGTCTCCAAAAGGACCTGAAATGTCGGCATAACCAAGCTCGTACATTTTACCCAAGTGTGCAAGGTGACCGTTTTGAAGCCGAGTTGCCTCTTCCTTGCTTTGAGAACGATTGTCTCCTCGTTTTAAAAAAGCGATGAAGTACTGTTGCATAAGTACGGTATCTTTTGTTTTTTCATCGACATAATCGAAGATTTTATAACCTTTTGCTTTTAGCTCCTCTCCCAATTGTTTGGCAGTTTGTTTTGCTTCGGTTGGTTTTTCCGTTTTAGTGATTTTTTCAGTTTCCATCTTGCAGGCTGAAAATATCAAAATGCTTAAGAAAACTATCGTTGATTGTTTTTTTAATCCCATGATTTAAAAGGTTTTTTACTTAATTGCGAGTTGTAATATTTATTGTCTCCTGTTACTTCTTCACCCAACCAATGTGGCTTTACAAAGGCCTCGGTTTCGGTATTCAGTTCTACTTCGGCTACTATCAATCCTTCGTTGTTCCCAAAGAACTCATCCACTTCAAAAGTATGGTCATTTACTTTTATTTCATATCGTATTTTTTCGATTACACCTTTTTTACAAAGCTTTAAAAGAGATTCAGCTTCAGTTTTGTCAATTTCTTTCTCCCATTCAAAACGAGATAATCCATTGTTCTTGGACGCTCCTTTTATGGTTAAAAAACCTAAGTCTCCTTTTAATCTTACACGAACCGTTCTTTTTTTGTCGGTACTTAAAAAACCTTGTGTTATTCTTGTGCTTTTAAAGGCTTCGTCTTTAAAGGCTATGGATTTTACTAGGAATTTACGCTCTATTTCTATCATACTTTGCTTTCCTTAAAAATGGAAATGTTTTATTTTTCTCCAAAGGTATTGTTTTGCACGACATATGAAAGTCTGGTTGTTCTCTCGGTTCGATTATTCCCATTAATGGTAGAGCGTATAGAAAACAATGCTTCTCAACGAATTTCTCCCACTTTGACAGTTAACGTTAAAAGCAATGGACGTTTATATTTTGAACATCATGAATTTACGTTATGTAAAGCGATTTACCAATTGGTAAATAACAATAGGGAATGAAATAATTTAACATTTTACTGTTTTCATCTTTATGGGATAGTTCTAAATTCGCTTGGACAAAGAAACATCATGTAAAAAACATACTCTATTTTAATTCTTTTTTTTTGATAAACGCGGTTTTTTCACAAACTCCCGAATTAATTATCAAGCAGTAATTAGGAACATTTCTGGAGAATTGTTGCAAAATGAAACCATTGGGTTTAAGGTTAGCATTCTCAAAGGTTCGACAACTAGAACTGTTGCATACTCAGAAACGCATGTCATTTCGACGAATGACAATGGTTTGATAGTGGTAAAATTGGAGGAGGTACGACCACTGACAGTTTCTCAACAATAGATTGGGGAGAAGGAATTTACTATTTAAAGACAGAAACTGATCTTGCCGGAGGAGCAAATTATACGGTTTTAGGGACAAGTCAATTGTTAAGTGTTCCTTTTGCTTTACATACAAAAAGTGCGAGCTCCATCAATGGAGAAATGGCATTGGAAGGAATTCCTGTTTCAATTGATCAAATAAATAAAAATACGAGTTTTGCTTTTTCGGAAGTCACTACGGTTTATGATCTGGATACGGGAGAGGCAACTTCCAATCCTGTGATAATACATACTTTTAATGGTAAAAGTGGAGTATGGTCTTCTGTGACTTCAACATTCAATTCAATCAATAGCTTGATTATTTCAGAATCCAACAATTAATTGATTCAATGACATATATGGAAAATCTACATCTTGCAATGTAGATTTTCCATAGGCTTCTCTTAGTAGTGCCCATGTTTGGGCATAAGGCTAGCTATTTTTCGTTTTAATGTCATAAATTTACATTATGCTAGGCGATTTACCAACAAGAAAAATTATCCACGTGGACATGGATGCCTTTTATGCATCTGTGGAGCAAATGGACAATCCAGAATTAAAGGGCAAACCATTGGCTGTTGGAGGAGGAGGAACTCGAGGTGTCGTCAGTGCTGCCAGTTATGAAGCTCGCAAGTTTGGGGTGCGAAGTGCAATGAGTGGTGTAAAGGCAAGGCGTCTCTGTCCAGAATTACTTTTTGTTCGTCCCCGATTTGAACGCTACAGTGAGATTTCCAAAAAGATAAGAACCATTTTTTACGATTATACAGATCTGGTTGAACCTCTTTCCTTGGATGAGGCTTATTTGGATGTTACCAACAACAAGAAGGGGAACCCAAGTGCTTCGCTCATTGCTGAAGAAATAAGAACACGCATCTTCAAAGAAGTAGGATTAACCGCTTCTGCAGGCATTTCCGTAAACAAGTTCATAGCTAAGGTGGCCAGTGATTACAATAAGCCCAATGGGCAAAAAACAGTAAACCCTGAAGAAGTGCTAGACTTTTTAGAGAGTTTGGACATCAGGAAGTTTTATGGTATAGGAAAGGTCACAGCAGAAAAAATGTACCAAAAGGGCATTTTTACAGGAACAGATTTAAAATCCAAAACCTTGGAATTTTTGGAAACCAATTTTGGTAAATCGGGAAAGTACTATTATTACGTTGTTAGAGGCATTCACAACAGTGAAGTAAAACCCAACAGAATTAGAAAATCGTTGGCAGCGGAACGGACCTTCAATGAAAATTTGTCATCAGAAATCTTCATGTTGGAAAAGCTCGATAATATAGCGAATGAGGTTTCCAAACGTTTGAAACGAAGTAAGGTAGCTGGGAAAACTGTGACGTTAAAAATAAAATACAGTGATTTCACCTTGCAGACAAGAAGTAAGACAGTGCCTTATTTCATTAGTGACAAGGATATCATAATGGAAACTACCAAGGAATTGTTGTATCAAGAGAGATTGAGTAATTCGGTACGCCTGTTGGGAATATCACTGTCTAACTTAAATACGGAAAAAGTCAACAAGAAAATAGAACAAAAAGTGGTTAGCGCACAATTGAAGTTTGAATTTTAAATTCAAATGGAGAAACAAAACCGTGTTTAGAAGGTTTTGTTAAAAATGAAATCATAATGACGACTTCAACGTCAAGATATCCGTAAGATGCGTTCCAAAGGAATAACTGTGGACTTTTTCAATATCACAGACTTGTCGGTAAGCCCCCAAACGGTTGTCTCTACCTTTTTGAATCCGTTGCTGTCTTTAAAGAATATACCTACTTTTTGATGCTCCAAATTTCCCAATGTCAAAGCTCTTTCCAGAGTTCGGTTTCTTTCGTGCCTTTCTGTTTTGGAGTTTAACACCTCTTCCTTTGGGAACTGTAGAAATTTAATTTCCTCTTTCTCTATAATTTGTGCTCTACCATCATTCATAACTATTAAGGGGTTTTCGGTGTTCTTAAAATCAATAGATCATCGAGTGTGATTATTGTGGTTTAAAAACGATATTATGTTTGAAATCGTATAAATTTAACAAAATAATTAATAAATTATTAAAAATAGGTAAAAAATATTTCTGACTTAGATGTAGAAATAACTAAAACCTGTTGCTCATTGCAACAGGTTTTATTAAGGTTTACAATAGAAATTTTAGAGATATAACAATTATCTCAAGATTATTCTCGCTGTTTCCAAACCAATTTCGGTTTGGATCTGTACCGTATACAATCCTGAGTTCAAATGAGACAAGTCTAACCTTGTTTTATCCCCAGAAACAACATTGGATAGGGAATATATTTCTATTCCATTGCCATTGAATATTTTGAAAGAGGCGTGTTTTGTAGATTCATTGAAATCAAAATTAAAAATGCCATCTTTACTTGGATTGGGATTGACTTTGACACTTTTCATCGTTGATGATCTATTGCTGCCGTATGGGCTGTCTACTACATTTATGACATAGTCCTCGGTTTCCCCAAACCAAGCATCTCCGCAAGGAGTCAACTCTTCTCCATATACAGTTCTTACACGAAGTATGGTTTCTCCCAATTTGGCATCTTCAGGAACTACAAAAAAGGCAAGCCAATCTCCATTTGGAGAAGATGGTTTCGACAAATTGTGTCTTTCCTCAGGATCAGAGAATTCATTATCTTGATTCCAATCTACCCAAACACCCAATTTAGTGTTTTCCCAAACGGCATTCGTCCTTACGTGGATTATTGAAGCTTCATGAGGATATTCGATAGGGCCTCTTTGTACGATATTGCCTGGAATGTCGTAAAATTCATAGCCATCATCATATGTAGAAGTGTTTGCTTGCGCGAATTCCACGCGAGTGATGTATTGGCCAATTGGTTTTTCGTTGTGACTGGAGCAAGGATCTAGATTGACGGTAATGTAGTTTTCCCTTGTCTTTGAATCTTGACCGGTTGAATTGCTTACCGTTAATTTTACCGAATAGTTTCCAGATTGAGAATAGGTTACTTGTGGTGTTTGTTCTGTACTTGTTGCTGGAGTGGCTCCTTCAAATTCCCAATACCAAGAGGTCGGTTCGTTTTCGGACAAATCGTCGAATCTCACATATTCGTCTACTTTGTTAACATTCGTCACTACAGTGGAAAAGTTGCAAATAGGAGCGTATGTAGGATCTGGAATTTGTACCTTTATGTAATTGTTTGAATAGGTTACTGCTTCTCCAAATTCATTGTTAACTGTCAATTTAACAGAATAACTACCCGAATGGATGTAACGAACCAATGGATGTTGAGAGGTACTTACGGAAGGTATTCCGCCTTCGAACTCCCAATACCATCCAGTTGGATTGTTGGAGGATTGGTCTACGTATTCTACCAAGTCCTTGTCATCATCGATGTATTGTGATGAAGAATCAAAACGAGCAGAAGGCTTGCCTGGTCCAGAGACCACTACCGTATAATCCTCTATTTCCCCAGTTTTGTACGTGTCTATCTCACAAGGTCCCAATGGTGTGTCATAGTTATATCTAATGCGCATTCTGGTAGTTCCAAAATTTGCATCTTCAGGCACGGTAATTCGACCAGAAACAGGACCAGTACCAGTGTTTAACAATACTCTCTCCGATGCTTCAAAATCCATGTTTCCATTCCAATCGACCCATACTTGAATGGTCAAATAAGGCCAATGTGTCCATTTTGTTTCGATTTCCAGATCATATTCCGATCCCTTGTCCAAGTAGGCTTTTTTGTCTCTAAAGTCAGAATAACCGTCAAGTCCTAATTCCGAAGGGTTGCGTATTCCTGCAAAATTGACGTTTACGATGTAGTTGTTGCCTTGTGGTGCGTAAACATTGCAATATTCCAATTGGCTCCCATTGCTTTGCGACATTGCAGTTTGCAATGAAGATATAAAAACGAGCATTAGTAGTTTAGTAATTGTTTTCATTGTTTTTAATTTTGATTGTAGTGTTAGTGTTAGTGTTAGGTTTGTGGCAATTTATAATCTGTTTAATCCATAGACTAAGTATGATATTAAATATGAACAAATAACATCTATGCCTCGAATCTCTAGGTTAATGTAATTGTAATGGTTATGAATGAACTGGTAGGGATGTGATCTGGTATTGTCTGAAAATGAATAAGTACTGTCTTCCTTAATTTTTCAATGATCTCAATAAGTAGATTTAGGTTGTTTCTATGCTTCCTTTAGCTGAGCTGTCATATTTTAGATGACTGCCACTAATTCCAATTGGTTTTTCGTTAAAAAATATTTTTTTAATAGCTGGTTTTGGTTTCTATGCTTCAACATTAGAAAAATAACGACTTCTAGTCAGAAGCATAATTTCAAGAGCAAAAGTAAATGATATTGGTAAACTAATCGTTGCTTTAATGTTACTAAAAAGTGGTTTTTGGGAAAGATCAAAAAATAGCTTTTTTATCGATTGAATAATTAATAAATTGATTGAAATGGTTAGAATTGTTTAAAAATGAAAATTTGGTAAATTAGTATGAATTAGAGTTTGGATAATTGATTTTTTAGAATGAGTTAGGCACTTGTCTATCAATATATGAAAAAACGCCATTTCAATACATTGAAATGGCGTTTTAGGTGCAATCGTTCTATTTTGTGACTATATTTCCGAAACTCTCAACGTGTTTACCATTCCCTTTTCTTGTATGGGCATGGCTGCCAAGCTTACCAACATGTCTCCTTTTTCGAGATATCCTTTGTCTTGGGCTATTTTATTTACATCTTCAATGGTTTCATCCGTACTGACGAATTTATCGTAAAAGAAGGCCTTTACTCCCCAAAGCAGGTTCAATTGTGTCAATATGCGTTGGTTGGAGGTAAATACCAATATATGTGCCTTTGGCCTCCACGCAGAAATTTGAAAAGCAGTATAACCACTATTTGTAAGTGTGGAGATTCCCTTTGCATCGATCTCATTTGCCATGTGAGCTGCATGGTAACAGATGGATTTTGTAATGTAACGTTTGGTGCGAATGTGAGGTGGAGATTGTGGAACTTGTATTAGTTCCGAATCTTCTACACTGCGAATAATGCTTGCCATTTGTTTTATGACTTGAACAGGGTATTGGCCTACACTGGTTTCTCCCGACAACATAACGGCATCTGCCCCATCCATGACGGAATTTGCCACGTCGTTTACCTCAGCTCGCGTAGGTGTTAAACTATTTATCATGGTTTCCATCATTTGCGTGGCTATTATTACCGGTATTCTAGCGCGTTTGGCACGCAATACCAATTGTTTTTGCACCAAGGGAACTTCTTCAGCTGGGATTTCCACTCCCAAGTCACCACGAGCTACCATAAGACCATCGCAATAAGCAACGATCTTGTCTATGTTTTCTACGCCTTCGGGTTTTTCAATTTTTGCTATGATTGGAATCTTATGTACACTATGTTCTTTTATCAGCTCCTGAAGTTCCATTAAATCTTCTGCATGACGTACAAAGGACAGCGCAATCCAATCGACTTGTAGTTCGCAAGCAAACTTTGCATCTTCAATGTCCTTGGGAGTCAACGCTGGTTGGGATATGTTTGTGTTCGGTAAGTTTACCCCTTTTTTGGACTTCAATGGGCCACCTTGAATAACTTTGGCTGTCACTTCGGTTTTCTTGTCCGTCGATACGACTTCGAAAATGAGTTTTCCATCATCCAATAGAATGCGTTCTCCAGGTTTGGCGTCTTGGGGGAAATTGTCGTAAGTCATGTAGACACGATTCTTTGTGCCTTCAAAACGTTTGCCTGTTGCAAATATTATTTCGTCTCCTGGGTTTACGACAACTTCTCCTTTCATTACGCCTACACGTAATTTGGGACCTTGTAAATCACCTAAAATAGAAGCATTGTATCCAAATTCCTCATTGAGTTCACGAATCATCTGTACGCGTTCCTTGACATCGCCATATTCAGCATGCGAAAAATTGATTCTAAACACGTTAGCACCTTCATCTAACATTGCTTTTAAGACTTTCTTGGTACTAGTAGCCGGTCCTAAAGTTGCTACTATCTTAGTTTTCTTTCTTTTTAACATTAGTTAAATATTAAATTGTCTTTTGATTTAAGTAATTCCGTATCTATTGCATATGCAGTAACTACTTGTGATATGTTCAATATCTTACTTAAGATGAGTTTTTTTTTATTTTCGTTCAATTCGCTTTCTATCTTTAGCAAATAATTCACCTTCTTGTATTCTGGGACCAAATGATATGTCTTGGTATTGGTTTGTTCCGAATTGAATAATGAATTTGAAGCCGTTGCTTCTTGACTACTCTTTACCTTGCAACTATTGGAAACTAAATTCCATGTCACTAACTGGGTTTGATCCTCCCATTCGAAAATTGAATAGGTTGTGTGCAGGTTGCAATTGTCAATGTCTTTTGGTTTCCTATTTAGATTTATTTCTAACGACTTGTTTATAAGGTAGGCTAGTCTGTAATCTTCAATAGTGCAATGAATACCAATTAAAGTAAATGCTTCGGTTTCAAAAAAATCATCTAAAATGAGTTTACGAATGGCCATTTGCTACTAAAATTAATTGTAAATATAGTATTTAAAACCCTTACTAATGAACTATTTTTTCTGAAATAGTTACGAAAACGTTATAGTATTGTTAGGTTTTATCAAGAACTACGAAAACGAATTGGCTTTAGAGTAAGAATGTTCTGGAAATTTGATTTTGAAATACAAAAAAGGCCCTTTTGGATGCTTTTTCTTCGGCTTTCTTTTTGGAAGTGGCTCTGGCCTTGGCTACGATTTTTTGATTTATGGAAAGCTTTACGGAAAAATGCCTCGTATCGTCATTGCCAGTGTCTTCATAAACATTGTAGTCGAATGTTTTCTTTTCTTTTTGGCACCATTCTATCAATAGACTTTTATAGCTGATAACCTTGCCTTCAAGTTTTTCGATGTCTACAAAAGGTGTGATGACACGTTTGTAGATGAATTTTTCACAGTACTTGTAATCCCTATCCAAATAAATGGCTCCAACCAAGGCTTCGAAGAGGTTTCCGTGTATGTTGTCTCCAAATTGCCCTTTTGGTATTTTGCTTTGAACCAAATCGATGAGACCCAATCCTTTTCCCAGTTCATTCAAATGTTCCCTACTTACTATCTTGGAGCGCATCTTGGTGAGGTAGCCTTCATCTCCACTTGGAACCTCCTTGTACAAGTGGTGTGCAATTACCGAACTTAACATGGCATCTCCCAAAAACTCCAAACGTTCATAATTTACAGTATGTCCTTTACTGTTCTTTATGTTCATGGAACGATGTGTGAATGCCGTTTGATAGTGCTTTATGTTTTTTGGTTTGAATCCTAGAGTTTTAAAAATAAACATAAAAAAGTCCCCGTTTTCCTTAGAACGAGAACTGAATATGTTTCGAATGTTTTTCATTCGAAGATTAATCTAGTTTTTTGAATAAAACGCAAGCATTGTGACCACCAAAACCAAAGGTATTGCTCATAGCGACTTTAACGTCTCTCTTTTGCGCTTTGTTCAGTGTTAAATTTAATTCAGGATCTATGTTGTCGTCAACGGTCGTATGGTTGATCGTTGGAGGCACAATACCATGTTCCATTGTCAATATGGATGCTATGGATTCTATGGCTCCAGCAGCTCCTAACAAATGACCAGTCATGGACTTTGTCGAATTGATGCTTATACTTTTGGCATGGCTACCAAAGACTTTGGATATGGCCTTTAATTCGGCAACATCCCCTAAAGGTGTAGAAGTACCGTGCGTATTTATATGGTCTACGTCTTCTGGTTTCAATCCTGCATTGTCCAAGCAGTTTTGCATAACGGCTATGACACCTATGCCTTCTGGATGTGGTGCCGTCATATGGTGAGCATCCGAAGATAGGCCTCCGCCTACGACTTCAGCATATATCTTTGCTCCCCTTGCCTTTGCATGTTCGTATTCTTCCAAAATAATTGCACCAGCTCCTTCCCCTAAAACAAAACCATCTCTGGTCACATCAAAAGGTCTGGAAGCCGTTTCAGGGCTTTCATTTCTGGTTGATAATGCATGCATAGCGTTAAAACCTCCCATACCTGCTATAGTAACGGCAGCTTCACTTCCTCCAGTCACTATGATGTCGCAATGTCCCAAACGAATGTAGTTAAGGGCATCTATCATAGCATTGGCAGAAGAGGCACAAGCAGATACCGTAGTATAGTTAGGCCCCATAAATCCATTTTTGATGGATATATTTCCTGGTGCAATATCTGCAATCATTTTTGGGATGAAGAATGGATTGAATTTTGGTGTTCCATCTCCCTCTGCAAAGTTCAACACTTCGTTTTGGAAGGTTTCCAGTCCTCCTATTCCTGCTCCCCAAATAACGCCAACGCGAAGTTTGTTGACGGTATCTAAATCTAGTTTAGAGTCCGCAATGGCCTCATCTGATGCGACCATTGCGTACTGCGTAAACCTGTCCATTTTACGTGCGTCTTTCCTATTGATGAAATCGGTCACGTTAAAGTTTTTTAACTCACAAGCGAATTTTGTCTTGAACTTTTCAGTATCAAAATATGTTATGGGCGCGGCGCCACTTTTTCCATTGATTAGAGCATCCCAGTATTCATCCTTGGTATTTCCTATTGGTGTAAGTGCCCCTAGTCCTGTAACTACAACTCGCTTAAGTTCCATAAATTTTTGTGCTTATTTTGCAGCTTCGATATAAGATACTGCTTGACCTACTGTTGCAATGTTCTCTGCTTGGTCATCTGGGATCTGGATATCAAATTCCTTTTCAAATTCCATGATTAACTCAACAGTATCCAATGAATCTGCTCCTAGATCGTTAGTGAAGCTTGCTTCTGTTACAACTTCGTTTTCATCAACTCCCAATTTGTCTACGATTATCGCTTTTACTCTTGATGCAATGTCTGACATAATTTTAATTTTTTAGTTTTAATTAAGACGCAAAAATAAAAAACTTTATTTTAAAACAACCTTTTACTGTGAAAATGTGTTTCTAATTTAATAAATAAAGTTTAAGTAATTGGCTTTTACCCCTTATTTGTTAATAATTATTCTTTTTTTTGTTCGAAGAATTTAACATTATAATCTGTAAAATGAAACGTATTGTAATTTTTGCTTCCGGGGGAGGAACTAATGCTGAAAATTTAATTAGGTTTTTTCACAACAGAGATAATGCTTCTGTCATTCAAGTTCTTACTAACAATCCCCATGCCAAAGTGCTGGATCGATGCAAAAAACTGAAAGTCAGTGCGCTATCCTTTAATAAAATAGCCTTTACGGGTACGGACGATGTACTTGACATTTTAAAGGTGTCACAGCCCGACTTAATAATTCTTGCAGGCTTTTTATGGAAATTTCCAGAGAAAATATTAAAGCATTTCCCTAATAAAGTGGTTAATGTACATCCAGCATTGTTGCCTAAATTTGGAGGTAAAGGGATGTATGGGATGCACGTTCATGAAGCTGTGGTAAAAAACAAGGAAAAGGAGACAGGCATAACCATTCACTATGTGAATGAACATTATGATGAAGGAGCGATTGTTTTCCAAGCAAAATGCGAGGTTTTGCCTACGGATTCTGCTGAGGATGTTGCTGCAAAGATTCATGAATTGGAAATGGAGCATTTTCCCTTGATAGTTGAAAAGTTATTGAAATAGTTATAGAGGAAGAGGTTGGATATATAACTGTCTGGCTTCTCCCAATGAAATATGAGCAAGAAAAAGAAGAAATACTATACTGTTTGGAAAGGCCATAAGACAGGCGTTTTCGAAACTTGGAATGCTTGTAAGAAACAAATCAAGGATTATCAAGGAGCGCAATACAAGTCCTTTGATTCATTGGATGCAGCGAAAAAAGCTTTGGAGGGCAATTATTTCGATTACATAGGAAAGAATAAAACTTTCAAGAGTGAGCTGAGTGCTCTTCAATTGCAAAAGATCGGGCAACCCAATTACAATTCCATTGCGGTTGATGCTGCTTCCAGTGGCAATCCTGGTATTATGGAATATAGAGGAGTCGATACCAAAAGCAAGAAGCAGTTGTTCATTCAAGGCCCTTTTGAGCAAGGTACCAACAACATAGGTGAATTTTTGGCTTTGGTACATGGTTTGAGTTTTCTCAAAAAGCACGGCAGTGATCGCATCCTATATACGGATTCCAAAACAGCCATGAGTTGGGTGCGCAAAAAATCATGTAATTCCAAACTGGAGCGCAATGCCAAGAACAAGCCCGTTTTCGATTTGGTGGATCGTGCAGTGCTTTGGCTTAAAAAAAATGAGTATACGACTACCATTGTAAAATGGGAAACAAAGGCATGGGGAGAAATCCCTGCAGATTTTGGTAGGAAATAGAGTCTATTTTCCTATCCATTCCTTGAAGGCCTTTACGCGTTCCCTACTCACGACGACCTCGGATTCTCCATATGATCGCAATATGAGTTTCAATCTGCTGTTTGGAAGCGAAAGAATGTCTTCGATGGCATTGATGTTTACAATGAATTTTCTACTTGTTTGAAAGAACAAGGAAGGATTCAATTCTCCATATAGCATCATCAAAGACGAATCGACGATGTAATTGATTGCATTGGCTCGCAAATGGGTTGCATTGTTCGAACTGAAAAAGCACTCTATGTCATCAACGGGAACAAGTTTGATTCTTTTGCCAACCTTGACCGCAAATTTGTTTTTGAATAGGGAAAGTCTATGGTCTTCAATCGCTTTTTTCAAAATGGACAACTCCTTTTCATTGTTGTAAAACCTGTTTGCCTTTTGTATTGCTTTTTGCAATTGCGTCTTTTGTATTGGTTTCAATAGATAAGAAATGCTGTTGTAATCGAATGCCTTTATGCTGTATTCACTGAATGCGGTAGTGAAAACAATGACGCTCTCCACATTAACGGTCTTGAAAATCTCGAAGCACAATCCGTCGGATAGTTGAATGTCTAGAAACAAGATGTCTGGATGTGGTTGTGTTTTAAACCACTTGATTGCAGATTTTACGGAAACGAGTGTAGTGACTATGTCATAATTGAAATCCGACAGCATGCGTTCCAGTCTTCTACAAGATGGTAATTCGTCCTCTATGATTATGACAGTCATCAATCTTCTATTTTCAATAAAGGTAACTTAATGGTATAATTTAATTGATTTTCTTCCGTAATTACTTTCTGATCGGTAAAAAAAGAATATCTATTCCTAATGTTTTCTATACCAGTTTGCAGGTTCTTTTCCTCCTCGATTTTAGGGTTTTTGTTGTTTGTTATCAGGAGATGATCTTCGTTGATGCCAATTTCTATGGTGATGGGGTTTTCCATGCTTACTTCATTGTGTTTAATAACGTTTTCAAAAACTTGTTGCAAAGCCATTGGTAATATGTAATAAGCATCATTGTCGTCAATGGTGTTGTTTATGCTCAATGCATTTTCATATCTAACTTTCAATAAGCTCAAGTATTCATTAGCGAAAGCGAGTTCGTCTTTCAATAATGTCAATTCCTGTTTTTCTTGCTCTAAAAAGTACCTGTAGACATTGGATAGGTTCTCTGAGAATTTTATTGCTTTGCTTTGATTTTCTTCAATCAATGCAGTCAAGACACTTATGTTGTTGAATAAAAAGTGAGGACTCAGTTGTGCTTTCAGTTGTTGGTATTTCAAAGAGGCAGTGATGCCAACTTGTTTTAATTCTTCTTTTTCTTTTTTGTTTGTCAGATAAATAAAATAGACATGAATAGAAAGTGTGCACATTAAATGAAAGGGACTTGTTATCAATGTATTTTGAACTATTTTGGCGGGTGTCCCTCCTTTTATGATAATGAATATGGATATGGGAATTACAGTGAGGTTGAAAACATATACCAATAAAAATAGAGCGGTTTTTTTATACTTGCTTAAATCTCGATTTTTAATGTACACGATGGTAATGTGCATTAACATGGAGGCTAGTAGACCAGTTGAGATGATAAATAGAGGCCGGATGATTGCAGACCAAGAAAATTGCCTTACTCTGGCTCCGAAGACAAATAGCAATAGAATGTATACCACACTAATAATTAAGGATATTGACAATGTAGTTCTGAATGGTAGTCCAATTCCCTTTAAATTTCTCTTGGATGAAGTTTTGTCGTTAGTAAGATAATAGATGAGTACGCTGAAAACATTGATTATGATACCCAATACACCATTATAAAAAGAAGTGATGTTTAAAAAAGGGAAATTGCCCTTTCTTGTGGACAGGATAAAAAAGTAAACAACGAAATAAGTAAGTATAAAAATGCACAGAGCAGATTTAGCAAGTGATTTTAAAGCTTCCTTCGGATTGCTTGTCGTGTCTTTTTTGTAGAAGCCAATGGCAATGAAAGGTGTTATGAAGAAATGGAGGAAAATTATAGAGTAGTTTTTTTCAAATTCGAATATGTCTTTGCCTATTGCCATAATTGTTATAACTCCAAACAATATGGTGAAAAGAAATATGGTGGTAGCATATTTCAATGCTTTTGAAAATGTGTTCATAAATAATCGTTTTTGTTATTGATGAAACAAATGTGTGAGTTTTACATGTCCTATGAAAATAAAGAATAGTGAATGGTATTTTTAGCTTGGTGAATTGTTGATAAAACGAATCATCTTACTAAAACGCCTCTAGCTTTCATTAAAGGAATAGGTTGCAAGGCATTTAAGTTAATCGTATTCTTTCTAAACAAATAGGTCTTGTCAAACATCTGGTTGCCCTCAAAATAAGAAACTTTGAACTGATTGTTGAGTGCAAAGAGATCTTCTTGCATCAATTCTATCTTGGCATAGCTCTTGGCGGGAAGCTTGTCCAATTTCTTTCGCATGGTCGACGTTATCTTGTCTTCGGAATAACCGCCAGTCACGATTATGACTATGTCCAAATCAACATCCTTGTCGTTTATTATGTAGGCATTCCAATCTTGAGTCTTGTATATTTCATTGTATTCGTTTACAATCGCAACGTAAACGCCTTCTACTTTTGGTATCTCTATGTCTTTTTTCATAATATTCCTCGTCTTTCAACCTTAATCCATACCGAGTGAAGCGCATGTACTGGGTATGCCTCTAGCAATGACTTTTTTAAATTAAAAATCCAATGGCACAAAAATAAGAAGAAGTTCTTTTTAAAAATAATATATGGTCTATTCGTTTAACAGTGTAACATTCGGTTGCTTTTTATTACATATATTAGCATAAACTTATATATTTAATGATTACACGCAAACACTTTCTCTTAGTTGGTTTTATTTCTTTATTGTCGATTTCATGCATAGATGGAACATCCAAAACGCATGTTGCTGCAGAAGAAGAGGACATTCCGGATTGTAAAATCATGATCATCCTTGGAGATGACAGAAGTGGTTCGTCGGAGAGTATCCAAAAGTTGAACAAAGATGACTATGAAGCCATAATAGATGTTATTTCGGAGAACGGCAATGGTTATTTTGCATCTACCATTATCGGTAATCCCGCACCAAATTCCAAAGAAATATTCAGAGTCAAGATAAGTGCACAAAAACCTTATAAGAACATATTGACATCAGATAATCCTACATTGACGGAACAAGCAAAGCAGAAGAAGGCCAATGAAAAGGTTAAGCTTAAAAATGAAAAAATCATAAAGAAAAATGAGAGTAGGGTAAATACCTTCTTGTCTCAAACATTGCAGAAGAACATTTTGGGATACAAACCTTATAAGAACAATGACATAACCAACATCAATTTGGCTTTCGAACATATCAACAAGTTATTGAAAGAACCAAACATTGACGATTACGATAAAATTATGGTCGTACTGTTTACGGATGGTGTCAACGAGCCTAAACGTTCGGGCAAAATAGAAGAGATTACCAATAGATTGATGCTTACCGACAATGCAGAATTGTTTTTGGTCGGGTGGAAGGATACTTCTGTTTTCGATGACATTGAAATCAATGAATTTGAAGGCAAGGAAGGTTTTTTTAGCTATGTTGAAGATTTTGAATGTCTATAACAAATAACACACACTAACCTAATGATTACCAACTGGAACCAACCGTCTACCGACGAGTCAGAAAACCTATACTCCATTTCGGATGAAGTCGCAGCTAGAGCAAACTCGGCATCAAAAAGAGCAAGGGATACTTTTAAAATCTTAAAGCCCAATGAAGAAAAACTAAGTCAATGGGACAAAATAATGTCCAATGCCTATGTTGTGCCCTTCAGCATTGCCTTTGCGGTGATATGTATTCTGGAATATTACTTCAGTAGGGAAATTTACAGGGATATTTTACCTCAAGCTCCTTGGGTTATAGGAATAGGGATTATATTCATTTCCATTGTCATTGCAGAGTTGCTAGTTGGAATTTTAAGTTCCCACATTAGAAACAAACGCTTTTTTGAAGAAAAGAAAATACTTTCCAATAAATCCAAACCAGACTCAGACATAAGAAAAGGGGTTCTTAAACATACGAAAGGACAAGCCATTTTTGGATTTATTCTCTTTGTGGCCATTGGAGCTGCAATATTCTATTTTTCCAAAGAAAGGGTGGCCAGAGAAATTGCAGCAGGAATTAGAGAATCTGCATTTGGAATACAAGATGTACTTCCTGTACTGTTTTATGTGTTGGAAGTTTTGGCAGGTTTGTTTGTGTTTTACCTGTTCAAACGTTCAGTAGTTGCCATTTCTAATTGGAGAAACAGAAAAAGGTACAGTAAAGAGGTGGAGTTTTCTAGATTGCATACCAGTGAATCCTGCAAGTATTTCGATGATGCGGAAAAAAAAGGGTACAATACCTTTTTAGATGATGTTTCCAACAACATTCATCTAGGGTTTTATAGAAACAAACATCAAAACACAAATCAACAGCACAAAAATTATGTCGATGAGCCCGAGAAAGCATTGCAACGATTCAAGGCCAAGTTTTTAAATCTAAATGAAAAACCATTAAAGGTCACTGTGGATGTTTTGACGGAGTATAAGTTTAAGTCCAGCAAGACCTCTGATGCCAATGGGACAATAGACTTGGAAATCAATTCGTATCCGGAAGATCAAATAAAGCAATTTAGAATTACTTACTTCGATGATAACAACCAAAAAAAGATAGAAGACATATCCGGTAATTATTCTTTGGACAACGAAACTGTTTATGAGATTACTTTGAGCTAAACCTAAAAAGACAAAAACGAATGGTTTTATTGTCAAACCTTTAAATGATTTCTTCTAAGCGAGCTAAGGCAACTTTGTCTTATTGGGTGGTTGAAAGCTAAACGTGGATAATTTCGTGTTCTTCCAAAATGGCATCACCACGCAACCTCAAGAAGATCTGAGCCACAGCAACGGTATCTTTTTCACAGTAGGTGACGATGCGGTCAATTTCATTGTCCTCATAGTATACCCTGTAGACTTCACTACCATCAATGTCGTCTTTTGGAGAAGGGATGCCCAATACGTTGGTTAACAATTTCAAAGATGTATAATTTTTATAATCCCCAAACTTCCAGAGATCCAATGTGTCCAAGTGCGGTACTTCCCATGGTTTTTTACCAAAGAGATTCAATTTGTAGGGTAGTTCGATGTTATTGATGATCATTCGCCTTGCTATGTATGGGAAATCAAACTCTTTGCCATTGTGAGCACAAAGTAAATGCTTTGCTTGACTAAAATGAGAAATCAACAAGTTTTTAAAGTCTTTTAGAAGCTTTGTTTCTTCTCCATGAAAGGAAGTCGTCCTAAACAATCGAATGTCGTTTTGAGCTGTGAAATATCCTACTGAAATACATATTATCTTTCCAAATTCTGCCCAAATGCCTGCACGCTCATAGAATTCTTCGGCAGAGAACTCCTCCTTGCGTTGGTATTTGGATTTTAGGTCCCATAGTTCTTGTTTGGTTTTGTCCAATTCTGAAAAATGTTGAGTTTCAGGAACTGTTTCAATGTCAAGGAACAATATGTTTTCGAGGTTTAGTTTGCTTATCATGCTTTATATTATGTCAAAAAAAATCTTAATTTTCAGAATTCAACATTTTGTATGCTTCATCTATATAGATCGAGATGTCCTTCGTGTAGGTTCCAGTGCCAGCGTCTAGTGATTTTTGATGACCCAAACGCACGATGATTACATTGTCTTCTGGTTGCACGATGACGTATTGTCCCAAGTGACCACGCATCATTTTGAAATCCTTTCCATTATGATTCTTCAACCACCAACCGTAACCATAGACATCGCTAAAACGCGGGGTTAGGGATTTTGTCACAAAAGTGGAGTCTAGGATTTGTTTGCCATTCCATTTCCCGTTGTCTTTGTATAGTTTGCCAAAGCGGGCAAAATCTTTGGCATTGCTTGCTATGCAACAATAGGCTTTCACCAAATCATGATCTTCGCTGTCCACTTGCCAAAGCGTGGCATTTTCTGCACCCAATGGTTTCCAAAAACTATCTTCAAAATACTTGTACAATTTTTTGCCTGTTGCTTTTTCAATGACCATGGCTAGCATTTGCGTATCTCCACTGGAATATTTGAATGCTTGTCCAGGTTCGTCTGTTACCTTTAACCCTAACATTACCTTTTCCAAGTCATCATCAAAATAAGCACGAGTGGTTATGGACAAAGGAGAATAGTAGGCTTCGTCCCAATTGGTTCCCGAAGCCATGCTAGATAGATCTCCAACAGTCATTTTGGCTGCTTTGCCTTTGTTGAAGGTTGGAAGGAAATCACCAACGGGTTGATCTAGACTTTTGATGTGACCATCCATGATGGCTTTTCCCATCAATCCAGAAACATAGCTTTTTGCCATTGAAAAGGAGTTGGATTTGGAATTGGCATCATAGCCGTCATAATAGTTTTCAAACCAAATGCTGTCGTTTTTGATAATAACGTAAGCTACGGTCCCATAATCGGCATTGGCTTTTAGCAAGGCTTCGGTTTCTTTGACCGAATTGTAATTTTTATGGTTGGGCCAAGGTTGAGGCATCCCTTTTTCTATGGACTTGTTGTCGAACTTCTTATAATCATCCAAAAAGGCAGTTGTGTAGCCTCTCATATATATGGTGCGAACGGCTTTAATCAAGTAGTCCGTATCTGTGATGTATAAAGTGGCAATAAGCAATGCAAAGATAACGACTACGGCTTTAAGTAGCTTTTTGAGAAAGGTCATAGAAAAGTTTTTTTAGAAATTAAAGATAAGAAATTAAAATAGCTTGATGCACTTTATTTCAAAGCTTGTTGCCTGTGTTTCATCTTCTTTTTGTAAAACGATTTATCTGCAATGTAAATGATTTTTGAAACTTCGGCGAATACTTCGTTTCGAGCATTGGTCAAATGAGTGGATTTCAATAGCTCCATTTCGTTTTTCTTCAATATGGATTGTTTGATGCTTTCTATTTCTTCAATGGAAAAGATAAATTCACAATAAACTGTTTCTTTGGCAGGGCGCTTGTATTTAATGGTTGCAGATTTGTCCCAAACGACAAAATCATCTCCAAGAATGTGAATGAGTTGCACCATGTAGATGGGATCTGTGGCAGAAAGCATGCTGCCTCCAAAGATTGACCCGGCATAGTTTCTATTTTTCCAATTTAATGGGATTTTTATTCTTACATAATGCAAATCTTCGCTAACTTCAATTAGTTTGGCAGTTGTACGGCGATACATTGGAGACCAATTAAAGCCATACATGTAAATTTGGCGATTGCTAAAGAAACGTTTTAAAATAGAGGCTAACGTTTTATACATTTTAAAATAACGATTGTTGCTTGTATGGGCTTTCGTGTTCCAAAAGCCATTGTTTCCTATGTAAGCCACCAGCATATCCGGTAAGACTACCATCGCTTCCTATGACCCTGTGACAAGGAACTATAATCCAAAGAGGGTTCTTACCATTGGCATTGGCTACGGCTCTAATGGCCTTGACATCTCCCAATTGCTTGGAAAGAGCTAGGTAGGAAGTGGTTTTGCCATGGGGAATGGTTTTTAGCATTTCCCATACACGTTTTTGGAATGGCGTGCCTTGTGGGTTTAACTTCAAGCTGAATTGTTTCCTGTCTCCTTGAAAGTACTCGTTGAGTTGAAGAACGCAATCTTCCAAAACCTCTGGTATGACATCTGAAATTTTTTCTTCGCTATTCAATACGGAAACGGAAGCTATACCATTGATGTCACCTTTAATTTTCGTAATTCCCAAAGGTGAATAGATGTAGCAAGTTTCCATTTTAACTAGTCATTTTTAGTTTCATCATCTAATATACCCAATTTTTTGGCTCTGGTTTCCCAATTTTTTCGAGCTTGTACTTGCAAATCGGATACATTGTCGCTTTCATCCATAATCTCAAGACCCAGAAGGGTCTCTATCACATCTTCCATTGTTACCAGACCGCTAATGGTACCATACTCATCGACAACCAAGGCCATGTGATTTCTGGTATCCACAAGTTGTTCAAACAATTTGGGAATGGCCAAGTCTCTATCTACTATGATAATGTGTCGTTTAATCTCCGACAACTTTTTTGAACCATTGCCCAAAGCCATTTCCTTGAAGATCTCATCCTTTAGAACAAGTCCCTTTATGTTGTCTTCCGTATCAAGATATACAGGGATTCTGGAAAAGCGAAGATTTATGTTATTATTGAAAAATTCTTCTATGGTTGCATTTTCGTTTTCGGTTTTCATGACCGTTCTAGGGGTCATGACATGTTTTGCCACCACATCTTTAAATGTCAAAAGATTTTTGATGACTTTGCTTTCACTTTCTTGAAACACACCTTCTTCATGTGCCATGTCCGCCATGACATGAAAATCCTCACGACTCAGTACACTACCATGATGTCCTTTTCCTCCAATGAGTTTCGTTGTGAGTTGTAAAACCCAAAGTATGCCAGTCCATCTCAATGGAAAAATCAATACATTAAGAGCCTTGGTTGTGAAATTGGCCAATCCTTTCCAGTAGGTTGCTCCTATTGTTTTTGGAATGATTTCTGAAGCGACCAGTATTAGAATGGTCATTAGGGATGATACTACACCGACCATTAGATCTTCGGTAAATGATACGCCAAATATAGATCTTGTTTGGCTTTCAAACATTTCGGAGTAGGCGACTTTAGCCTGAACTCCTACTAGAATGGCACCAACGGTATGTGCAATGGTATTTAAGGTAAGAATGGCGATTAGAGGTCTATCCACATCTTTTTTCAATCTCTCCAAGTCTTTGGAAAAGCCCTTGCCTTCTTTCTTTTTCACATTGATGAAAGTAGGTGTCACACTCAATAGGACAGCTTCCAAAATAGAGCATAGAAAGGAAAAAAAGATAGAGATGAAAGCGTAGAATAATAGTAAGGCCATTCAGTTTTTTATTTCTGGCTAATTTAATTAAAAAAATGTTAGATCTTCCCGATATGAACAATTCTTAATGGCTTGTATACCATATTCTGTCCTTCAAAAACATAAGAATTTTTATAATTTGTGTATTTTGTTCATTATAAGTACCTTTCAAGGCCCTAAAACTTATAAAAATGAAGCTACTAAAGCTTTTGATTTTATTGCTATTCTTTCCTAAAGCTTGTCTTATAGCTCAGAATACTACGGATGTACAAGAGAGGTACTTAGACTCTTTGATAGCAAGAGCTAGCAATGTATATGAGGCACGTAATTACAAGGAAGCCATTACAGTAAGTGCAAAACTCATTGAAAAAGGTAACGAATACAAGGTCGATTATCCTAAATTCTATGGTTACGATCTATTGGGTGTAATCTATAAAAGATTGGACGATTTGGCAAAAGCAAAGACCAATGCTGAAAAGGCTCTTGAAATAGCTGAAAAGTCTGAAGTAGATAGTCTCATTGCATTGGAATATAGGAATTTGGGCTCCATTTTAACAAATAATGAAGAAACTTTTGAAAAAGGGTTTGAATTGTTGCAGAACAGTATTTCCATCTATGAGAATAACAATAAACCAAGACGTATCTATGGCGTATACATCAATGTCATTTGGGCCTTGCTGGACAATGGAAGAGAAGAAGAGGCCTATGAGTATTTAAACAAGGCAAGCAACATTGCAGAGAACGTAGATGTCCCAGAAGAAGATAAAATGTGCATTAGATTATTGAAAGGGAGATACTACCATAGGGCAAATTATCTTTATTTGGCAGAACAAGAGTTGCTGCCAGTTTGTGAGGAGTTGGAAAAAGGAGGACTGGATGACTTGGGTGTAGAAGTGTACAAGAACCTCAAGGAAATCTACAAGGAGCAAAGAGATTACAAGAAAGCACTATCTAGCAGTGAAAAAGAAAAATACTATAGAGAGAAAGTCTATGCTTCCAAAAAGTTGCAAGCCATAGAAGTTGCCAGTGCAAAATTTGAATTGAGTGAATACCAAAAAGATCTGGAAATAGCCATAAAAGAAAAAGAACATTCCAGGGAATTGGTTGAGGCCTCTCAACAATTGGTGGATAAATCCAAAGAGTTGACTTACATCTTCATCATAGCAACAAGTGTTTTGTTGCTGGCATTGCTTGGGTTCTATTTGTTGTTTAGGTCTAGGAAGAAATTTATAAGAAAATTAAGTAAGAACAATATTGAACTGGTCGAAGCAAGAGACAAGACAGAAAAACTATCGAAAGTAAAGAGTCAATTTTTCTCGACGGTGAGTCATGAGTTGCGGACACCCTTGTATGGTGTTATTGGCATATCCTCAATGTTACAAGAGGACATTAAACTAAAATCCCATCAAAAGGAATTGAATTCACTTAAATTCTCTGCCGATTACCTGTTGGCCTTGATCAATGATGTCTTGTTGCTAAATAAAATGGATTACCAAGATCTTGTGCTTGAAAAGGTGCCATTTAGGCTAGATGCCCTTATTGGAAGCATCACAAGGTCTTTCGAATATAGTTTGGAACAAAATAAAAATAAACTCATAGTTGACATAGATAAAGAAATACCGAACAACTTGATTGGTAGTTCTGTTCGACTTTCCCAAATATTGATGAACTTAATAGGAAATGCAACAAAGTTCAATGAAAATGGCACAATTTGGTTCGATATCAAATTAAAAGAGATTACCGAGGATGGTGCATATAGGACGCATTTTGTCATCAAGGACGATGGCATAGGCATCCCCAAGGACAAACAAGCTTTTATTTTTGAAGAGTTTACCCAAGTCGAAGATGAAAATTACAACCACAAGGGAACAGGTTTGGGATTGCCCATTGCCAAGAAATTATTGAAATTGCACAATAGTGACATTCATTTAAAAAGTGAATTGGGAAAAGGGTCGGAGTTTAGTTTTACCTTGGATTTGATTGAAAATGCGAGCTTGAGTCAAACATCATCGAATCAAAACCTTTCGGTTGAGGATGTTAGTGGTTCCTTGACGTCCCAATATGGAGACATTCATGTCTTAATTGTGGATGACAATAAAATAAACCAAAAGGTGACCCAACGCATGCTTGATAAAAATGGAATTAAGTTTAGTGTTGCCAATGATGGGGATGAGGCTATCACAATGGCGTTGTTCGGTACTTACGATTTAATCCTCATGGATATAAACATGCCCAAGGTAAATGGAATAGAGGCGACCAAAAAAATAAGGGAGTTCAATAAGCATATCCCAATAGTGGCATTGACAGCCGTAGAGGTTGAAGAAATGCGCATAGAGATATTGGAGGCGGGCATGGATGCCATTTTATCCAAACCATATGACTCATTGCACTTTTTAACTACAATCTTGAGGAGCTTAAGCAAAAAAAGAAGTGAAACTTTAAGCTAAAAGGTGAAATTTCACTTCTTTAATGTTGATTCTTTATTTTTTGTTTGCATTTTTCGCACGTTCCAAGTTTTGAATATAATGTCGAAATATGTAGTTCCGGTAATCAATATGTTGATTACTCTCTGTACTACTTGTGTACGATTACTCCCTTCATTTATCTGTGTTTTATTAAATGAAAGATGTAAGAAATAGACGTCCTTTCTAATAAAATCGTTTAAGGTGTTGCCTTGTAGTATTTTACGCGCTGTTTTTACCGTGTTTAATTCACTTAAATTAAATATCTTAGTAAATCATAAACCAAATACGATGAATAATGAAAAGTCAGACTATTAAAGCCATAGCATTAGGACTTATACTATCCTTATTTTGCTCATCGATGTTTTCTCAGGAAAGAGAAATTCTTCCCAAAGGACTTTCCGAAACGGAAAAAAACATAATTTCCAATTTTACATTTAGAAACTCAAGAATAACACCACCTCCATCTGGAGCAGTTCGAGCCATGGCAGAATGGGAAGAAGTAGAGTATTTGGTCGTTTCTTGGGACAATGGTTTCAGTGGCATTCTACGTCAAATAGTAGCGGCAGCAGTAAACGAATGCAAGGTGTTGATAACGACGCAAAATGAAAACTCGGTTGCCAATTACCTTACTTCTGGAGGTGTGGACCTTACCAATGTCTCTTTTTTGAACGCTCCGGCAAATAGCATTTGGATTCGTGACTATGCCGGAAACACGATCTATTCGAATGATGTCGGGGAAAGAGCCCTCGTCGATTGGATATACAATAGACCTCGCCCGGACGACGACGTAATGCCGACTGCACAAGCCAACATGCTTAACATTCCGTTGTATGTAACCGATTCAGGAACCAATGATTTGGTCAATACAGGGGGAAACTACATGTCCGATGGTCTTGGAAATGCCTTTTCTTCCAGTTTGGTGTTAAATGAAAATGAAGCAGGCAATCCTTATGGAGTTACGGTGAAGACAGAAGCTCAAATAGATGAAATCATGGAAAACTACATGGGAATTGACAACTACATTAAAATGGATGCACTGCCATATGATGTGATACACCACATAGACATGCATATGAAGTTGCTCGATGAAGAAACCATTTTGGTAAGCAAATATCCTGATGGAGTTGCAGATGGGCCACAAATTGAAGCAAACATACAGTATGTTTTGGATAACCATCAATCGGCGTTTGGCACACCGTACGACATAAAGTGGATCGATGCCCCGCCAAGTACAAGTGGAAACCATCCAGACAATGGTGGGTCATACAGGACTTATAGCAATTCACTTATCATAAACAAGACGATATTGGTTCCCACATATAGACCAGAGGTGGATGCGCCTGCGCTTGCCTATTATCAAGAATTGATGCCTGGTTACAACATAGTGGGAATCGATGTGGACAACAATGGTGAGAATTTAATTTCACTTTTGGGAGCAATACATTGTATCACACATACCATTGGTGTAGAAGAACCATTGTTGATTGTACATCAACCAATAGACGAGGCAAATGCAAATAGCAGCGTAGTGGTGGAAGCAATGATTAAACACATATCCGGCGTAGAAGAGGCCAAGGTCTTGTGGAGAGAAGAGGGAAGTACCATGTTCAATGAAGCTTCCATGAGCAATACGGGAGGAGACTCTTGGACTGCAAACTTGAATACAGCCTCCAACGATGTGGAATATTACATATGGGCCGAAGCGAACTCCGGAAAATCTTTGACAAGACCCATGGTGGCACCAGAAGGTTACTGGACAATGGATGTAGGAACAGTCTTGTCTGTTAATGAGTGGTCTAACAATCATATATCTGCGCCTTACCCCAATCCAACTCGAGGAGAAGTGTCTTTTGACCTAGATAACATTCCGGGACCCATTTCTATTTCCATAGCCAATGTGTTGGGGCAGAGGTTACTTCAAAAAAACATCGAAAATGGATATGGGACGATTACCTTGGATTTGAAAAGTTCTTGGACAGGGACATTGTTTGTAACATTTACAGGTCAATTTGGAACCGTAAGCAAGAAAATCGTGAAATTATGATACATTGTCACTTGATCTCATCTTAAATATGTTTGCATATGAGTGTAGATAGAATTTAATGTCAATTTGCTTATATAAGGTCGTACAGAAAACGAAATATAGGCAAATAGGTATAACTACATACCATTTAAGCTGAACATAAAGAGGTGCATTTTACCCCTGTTCGAATTATTTAAATTGGTATTGCTTTCAATGTTGCTTCAAGCAAGATCCGCCAAGCTAAGAGATTAACTTTACGACATCTTTGGCAAAATAACTGGCAATTACATCTGCGCCAGCACGTTTGATGGCAGTAATTTGTTCCATCATAACAGCATCGTGATCCAGCCACCCTTTTTCGGCTGCAGCCTTCAACATGGAGTACTCACCGCTTACTTGATATACGGCAACCGGGACATCGACTTCGTTTTTGATCTCACGAACGATGTCCAAATAGCATAGACCAGGTTTTACCATGACAATGTCTGCGCCTTCATCAATGTCCATTTCGGTTTCGCGAAGAGCTTCAAAACGATTGGAATAATCCATTTGATAGGTTTTCTTGTCCTTTGGAATGTCTTTTACATCGGCAGGGGCAGAATCCAAGGCATCACGGAAGGGACCATAGAAAGCAGAAGCATATTTTGCAGAATAGCTCATTATCCCGGTATCGACGAAACCTTCATCTTCCAATGTTTCACGAATGGCTAAAATGCGACCATCCATCATATCGCTTGGAGCAACGAAATTGGCTCCAGCTTCAGCATGAGACAAGCTCATTTCTGCTAAAACTTCAACAGTGTCGTCATTTACGATCTTGCCATTTTCAATAATGCCATCGTGGCCAAAAGAAGAGTAGGGATCCAATGCTACGTCTGTCATTACCAACATTTCAGGGCAGACGTTCTTTACTGTTTTGATGGCGCGTTGCATCAACCCGTTTGGATTTAAAGCTTCAGTTCCCTTGTTGTCCTTTAAGTTGTCGGGAACCTTTACAAATAACAAAACAGATTTCAGACCTAGTATCCAAAGCGCCTTTACTTCATTCTCCAACAAATCCAAACTGAATCTATAGTAGTTGGGCATCGATGCTATTTCCTCTTTTACACCTTTGCCTTCAACCACAAAAAGTGGTACTAAAAAATCATTTGGAGATATAATCGTTTCACGAACCAAACTACGAATGGCCTCATTTGTTCTTAGTCTTCTGTTTCTTTTAATTGGATACATCTTACAAGTCTTCTGTTTGCGGTTAAATTTAACTAATTATTGTTTGTAATGAAGAATTCTGTGCTCTAATCTCATTCCAAATTCCTGATGAATTTCTCTACATTGATTTCTACGTCATCTTCCCCTTGTTGATCGAAGGGATTTTCCAAATGCGATTGTATGTTGTCCAAGGCCACCAAGATGACACTGAATAGAACAGGTACTGCATATTGCAAACCATAGTTGTAACTACTTACGTTCTCTGCAAAGTGAGGTCCATAGATGATTGGTAAGATCACGATGAAAATATCACTATAGGTCCTTAACGTCCTAGGTGTCCTATATTGGTAGATGTGTTTGATGCGCTCAAAGGAAATCATCATCTTGCTTAAAAACTGATTGGAACGTGAAGCTTCTCCAGAAGGTAGGCCATGACTACGCATTCCTTTTACGAACAAGGATAGTTTTCTAAAACTGTCATATACTTCCTTTTCATTGAGTTCCAGTTCACTAACGGGATGGGTGAAGATTTGCTTGCAAGAGTTCAATAGGCTTGCAAGATGTTCTTTTAGTTCCGCTTTCAATTCTTGTGGAGGGTTTTCCAACCAATCGGATACGGCAAAGTATAGTGCCCGTCCGTGTGCTTTGATGGAACCATATTCGTCCAATGCCACTTCACGGCGTTTATATGCACCTCCAATGGAAAATACTATTGGGAAAACGATGGCCGTACTTATCAGTGTCAACGGAAAATTTGCCTTAATGTGAAAATGCAAGCAGAAAGCAGTTGATGCTATGGACAAAGTCGTAATGATTAGGGTTTTCCAGTTTATGATTAAAGCAGTGCGTTTAATGAGTTTCCACATATTTTTGATTTGTATTTTATTTACTTACTTAATCCCAAGTACATCCACAGGCCGTTCTCTTTTGCAAAGGCCGATTTTTCATGAATGACGTCGACTTTCCCTTTTTCGTAAAAATAAGCATTGAATGTCACCGTACCTTCAGTGTCGTTTTCCAACCCTTTGTAGGTTTCCTCAATTTCCAATTTTATCCATTGTACGGACTTCGCCCATTTTACAATGGATTTTTTCTCTTTTGTTGGTCGTGTAGACGAGTGATGGCTTTGCATCAGATAATTTCCATCTGCCAATGCGAATGCGCTATATCTGGATCGCATCAATTGTTCTGCAGTTTTTGCATTGGCAATGTCCAAATGAGCTTTTTTACAACAATTGGAATAGGTTTCTTTATTTCCGCAGTGACAATTCATTGTACCCTTGTTATATCCAATTGATAGGATTCTGCAATATTTTAATCAATCGTTCTTCTTCACTTCCGGCTTCGGGGTGATGGTCATAGATCCATTGCACGTGTGGAGGCAAACTCATTAAGATGCTTTCTATCCTTCCGTTTGTCTTTAATCCGAAAAGTGTGCCTTTGTCGTGCACCAGGTTGAATTCCACATAACGACCACGACGAATTTCTTGCCAATTGCGTTGTGTTTCAGAGTAGTCCAAATCCTTTCGTTTTTCCATTATTGGAGTGTAGGCTTCCAAGAAGCTATTGCCGACATCGGTAACGAAGTCGTACCAATTTACCATGGACATGTCTTCCGTAGTCTTGCAATAGTCAAAGAACAATCCTCCTACACCTCTGCCTTCGTTTCTATGCGAATTGTAAAAGTACTCATCGCAGCGTGCCTTGTACTTCGGGTAGAATTCAGGGTTGTGCTTGTCGCAAGTCGTTTTGCAGATTTGGTGAAAGTGGGTGGCATCTTCATCGAACAGGTAATAAGGTGTCAGGTCTTGTCCGCCACCAAACCATTGATCCACTATGTTTCCATCTTTGTCATACATTTCAAAATATCGCCAATTGGCATGTACAGTTGGAACCATTGGGTTTTTGGGATGTATCACCAGACTTAGTCCACAAGCAAAGAAATCGGCATCTTCGACACCAAAGTATTTTTGCATTGTGTCCGGTAGTTTTCCGTGCACACCAGAAATGTTTACACCACCTTTTTCAATGACGTTCCCATTTTCAATGACACGTGTCCTTCCACCACCACCTTCGGGGCGTTTCCATATGTCTTCTTTGAACTTGGCTTTGCCATCTATGGCTTCAAATTTTGAAGTAATGGTGTCTTGTAACTCGTGTATGTAGTTGAAGAACTTGTCTTTCATGGTCATCAATGTTTAAAATGAAAAATTATGGTGTCAAATCATTGTTTTGTTGCAATATGTTGCCTTTTCAAAATCCCTGACGTTTATTGAAATGATGGGGACATTTGGAAATAGCGATTTCAATTTGCTTACCATCAATGCTGAAAGGTTAGCTTTCTGTTCCGCCGTTCTCCCTTCCATGATATTGGCAAACACGTGTATGAAATCATCTTTTTTTCCTCCAACTAGATAGTGCTCCTCAAAAGGGTTCAAACGCACTTTTATATCTGCTTCGGTAAATAATGTCGAAGCTACGGCGACCTGATGAATCGTGTTCAATATTGTGTTGGGATCTACCAATTCCAGTATGGGTTCTGAGCAATCTATTACAAAGTGTGGCATATGTTCTTATTTATATAGTTCGTACAACTCCATGTCCAAAGGACGTTCTCCAGTTGGAGTAAATTCGTTTGACAATGTTTCAATCCACTTGAAATTGTTGTTCGAGGCAACTTTTACACTTGGGATGTTGTCCTTGTGTACTATGATTTGGAGTGTTTCAAGGCCTAAACTTTCAAATGCATGATCGGAAAGTGCTTTTACCGATTTGCAGACAATTCCTTTACCTCCATAATCAACATCCATGCAATAGGCTAATTCACCTTGTTTTTTTACCCAGTCCAATTCCTTTATGTACACCAAACCAATGATGTGCCCACTCGTCTCTTCTTTTATGGTGAATAGATATTCTTCCTTGTTTTGAAACTGGGCAACCTTGGTTTTGGCAAAAGCCTCTGAAAGTTCCTCAGTCAAGTTTTGAGCCAATGTCCCAGGGAAATATCGTTTGAAACGATCTGCATTGGAAACCATGAGCACATTGATGCTTTTGGAATCTTCCAGTTTAATGGAGTCAATATGAAATCCGTTAAAGGATGCTATCATTTTACAATTTGATTGGTGGAAATTAATTTGTCTTCTGTTTTTAACAATTCTACTGTTTTTAATGTGGCCGCAGTGACCGAAAGGGGCAATACAATTATGATTCCTATTATAGGAATCAACAGGAACAACATGAACACAATGCCATTTCCAATGGCTATTCCTCGATTTTTTCTAACGAACAAAATGCTCTCCTTGTATTTGAAATGACGTTCTAGGGTATAATCCATATTACCGAAACCAGCATAATAAGCTTGGATCAAAAAGAGAAGAATTGAAGAAAATATCCCTACGAGGGGAATGAAACTAATAATCAAGATTGGTATTGTAAACAAGATCTCCTTGGATAGGTTTCTAATATTGATTCTAATGCCTCTCCACAATTGTTCTTTGAAAGAAGTAGTCCTGTGTTTGTGGTTTCCATTACCGGTTAAATGAGCTTCTATCTTTTCGGATACGGGACTCATGAACGGTGCGGACAAAGCCATCACTATGTGTTTGTAAAGTATGAAACCTATAACGAGAACTACTGCTCCACCAATAAAACTGGATATGGATGTAAATGTTTCCTTTCCTGTTTCCCAAGGCCAAATTCTGGCAATGAATTCTCCAATGTTGTCAGATAGACCATAGGCGGTAACCCCAATTATCGTAGCAGTTATTAGACTGATCACAATTGGAATCAAAAAGAATTTCCAAAGCCTCAATTTGGACATCAACGCAAATGCTCCCGTATATGCTTTTATACCTTTGAGAATGTTCTTTATCATCTGTTGGGTTTTAGGTTAAATGCTGCTTAAAAGACGCAAAAACCAATTATATGTTACAAAACAAAAGACAGAATCTAGGACGAATGCTATCCCTTGTATTCTTTTACGGCATCTATAAATGCCTTGGCATTGTCCAATGGGATATTTGGCAAGATACCATGTCCAAGATTTACAATGTATTTGTCTTTTCCAAACTCATCAATCATTTGGTGCACCATTTTCTTTATTTCAGATGGTGGAGAAAATAGACGTGTCGGGTCAAAATTACCTTGAAGAGTTATGTTTCCGCCTGTCAAGTAACGTGCATTTCTAGCAGAACACGTCCAGTCTATACCTAAAGCCGCTGCTCCAGATTTTGACATTTCGTTCAAAGCAAACCAACACCCTTTGCCAAATGCAATGACAGGTGCATGGTCTTTTAAGGCGTCTATGATTTGTTGAATGTATTTCCAAGAGAATTCCTGATAATCCACGGGAGACAACATACCTCCCCAGGAATCGAAAACTTGTACTGCGTTAACTCCAGCTTTTACTTTTTCCTTGAGATATGCAATGGTCGTATCTGTTATCTTTTGCAACAATTGGTGTGCGGCTACTGGGTTTGTAAAACAGAATTCCTTGGCTTTGTCAAAATTCTTGCTGCCTTGTCCTTGTACGCAATAGCATAAAATCGTCCATGGCGATCCAGCAAAACCTATCAATGGAATTTCGTCATTGAGTTTTTCCTTGGTGGCTTTTATGGCTTGGTAAACATAATCCAAAGCCTCTGTTACATCAGGAACAATTACATTGTCGACATCTTTTTGAGAGCGTACCGGTTTGGGTAAATATGGGCCAAAGTTGGGTTTCATTTGCACCTCTATGTTCATCGCTTGAGGAATCACTAAAATGTCAGAGAACAAAATTGCAGCATCCATACCATAACGACGAATGGGTTGTACAGTGATTTCACTTGCTAATTCTGGTGTTTGACAACGTGTGAAGAAATCATATTTTGCTTTGATTTCCATGAATTCTGGAAGGTATCTTCCAGCTTGACGCATCATCCATACTGGAGGACGTTCTACGGTTTCTCCCTTTAATGCTCTTAAAAATAAATCGTTTTTAATCATATCTGGCTTTTTGATTTCTTGTTGACAATTAAACGTAATGTTCGTTAACTAGCTCGATTACGCTTTCTACTGTTGGCAACTTTGCAATCCTTATGTCTTTAAAGTGTTTCCTTGCTTCTTTGGCTGTTGTTTCCCCAATGCAAAAAGCGATCATCCCATTGCTAACGTTGTTTTCTTGTTTGTAGCTTTTTACTGTAGATGGGCTGTAAAACATTACTCCTTCTATGTCATCGTCGATTTTTACTGCATCAAACTTGGTTTGGTAAGCTTCGATCTCGTTGACTTTTATGTTGTTTTCCAAAAGAACGGTAGGCAGATCGTCCAACCTCAAGTCGCTACAGAAATAAGTTACTTCACTTCCTTCCATATACTCCACCAGGTATTCGGCAAGTTTTTTTGCATTTTTTTCAGAATGCAAGACAGAACCTATTTTGTTTTCTATCAAACGTTTTGTACGACGTCCGACACAGTAAATGTTCTTGAATTGCAATTCTATTGCCGAATAGTTTGTAATTAGAGATTCAACAGCATTCTTACTGGTGATCACTACATTCTGAATTTCATTTTTCAAATGACGAGGGTGAATCCTATTCGAGCTTATCTTTATGAAATCGCCACTTTCTACTACCACTTTTTCGTGGAAAAGCAAACGTTGGTCTTCGGTAAGTGATTTCGTGGAATAGACATTGGTCTTTCTATGCGAATTCTTGATTTTGTCCATTAGGCGTTTCCCGCCTTTTTCAATGATGTAATCGGCTGAAAAAATGGCTAAATCATTGTGTTCTCCTAGTTTCTTGCTTCTCTTTATCTCAATTTTTTTCGTGCCATCTGGACTCAAGAGAATACCATGGAAGTGAATTTCTTCATCTTTTATAAATGCCAATGCGCCTATTGGCGCAGTACAACCGCCTTCCAGCCTGTTTAAGAATGTGCGTTCTATGGTTGTGCAAATTTCTGTTTCCTCATGGTTTATTTCCTTGCATATAGCCAATACTTCCTCATCTTCTTCTATAGCTGTGACCATTATGGTTCCTTGACCTGGGGCAGGAACCATCCAATCCAAGTTTATGGCTTCTTCAGGTCTAAGGTCTAGTCTTCCCAAACCAGCGGCTGCAAAAATGGCACCGTTCCAAACTTCGCTATCTTCAAGTTTTTGCAGACGTGTATTTACATTGCCACGAATGTCTTGTATCGTATGTGTCGGGAAACGATTCAACCACTGTGCACGACGACGCAAGCTACTTGTTGCAACAATGCCTTCTCGTGCCCCTAAAAACTCTTCGTTTTCCTTGTAAACCAGCGTATCCCTTACATTTCCACGTTTGATGACGGCAGCTTGCACTATGCCCTTGGGCAATAGTGTCGGTACGTCTTTTAAAGAATGTACGGCTATGTCAATGTCGTTGTTTAGCATGGCGATGTCCAAGGTTCTGGTGAAAATCCCAGTAATCCCAAGTTCGTATAGTGGTTTGTCGAGTACGACGTCTCCCGTGGACTTTACGGGAACCAATACGGACTTATGACCTAAGTGTTCTAATTGCTTTTGTACTATGGTGGCTTGCCATAAGGCCAACTCACTATCGCGAGTACCAATTCTAATTGTTTTAGACATTTTTTGTTTGTTCTAACTGAAACACTTTTTTTATGAGCTCAAGACTGTCGTTGGTTGAGATATTGTCGTCTTTTAGGTGATGAGCAAAGTGATTGGTTATTTTTTGGATGATGTTGTTGCTGATCAATTCTGCTTGCTCTTCATTGAAATTGGATATTTTCTTTCGTTGCGTATCCAATTCTGCAGTTTTGAAATCAAGTAGCTTATGCTTTAAAGCTTTTATGGTTGGAGCGAATTTTCGTGTTTCCAACCAACCATTGAATTCGGCTTTCACTTCCTCAATGATGTTTTCAGCCAATGGAATGTGAGCTTTTCTGTTTTCTAATGTTTCATCTGTGATTTGTGACAAATCATCTAAATGTATCAAGGTCACATTGTCCAAATCAGAGACGTTCTCATTTACGTTCTTCGGAATGGATAAATCCAAGATAAGCAACTTCTTTGTAGACTGAATCAAATATTTGTCGACTGTAGGATTTTGAGCTCCAGTTGCAACGATTAGAATGTCCGAAGTATTGATCTCTTCCTGCAAATCCGAATAATCCTTGACCAATAGATTGAATTTTCCTGCAATGGCCTCAGCTTTGTCCTTTGTTCTGTTAATTAATGTAATGTGTTCGTTTTTGGTATGCTTCACCAAATTTTCACAAGTGTTTCTTCCTATTTTTCCAGTTCCGAAAAGCAAGATGTTCTTTTCCGAAACGTTTTTAACTTGTTTTAATATGTACTGAACTGAAGCAAAAGATACAGATGTGGCTCCCGATGATATTTCGGTCTCTGTCTTGATCCTCTTGCTTGCTTGTATCACGGAATTCACCAAGCGTTCAATGAACGAGTTAAGCAAATTGTGCTTCCTGGAAAGTTTGGCACTTTTTTTTAGTTGACTGATAATTTCGAAATCTCCTAAAATCTGACTATCCAAGCCAGAGCCTACACGAAACAAATGTGAAATGGCATCATTGCTTTTGTATATGTATGCAACCTTTCGAAATTCTTCTACTGTTCCTTTGGTGTTGTCACACAGCAATTGAATGAGTTGAAAAGGGTGTTCGGCAAAACCAAAGATTTCTGTTCTATTGCATGTGGAAGTCACAATCAAGCTTTCAATGCCATTTGATTTGGCCTGATTCAATAGGGTGAGTTTGGCATTGTCATCTAAACTAAAGTGTCCTCTAATTTCTGCATCAGCCTTTTTATAGCTCAATCCAATGGCATAGAAGTATGTGCTTTTTTGATGTTGCATTGTTAATTCACTGGGCTTATCATTACAAGAGACAAAAGTATACTTACTAATTAAAAAAAAGTAACGCTAGAAGAACTTTAAGTATCGCCATATGGGTTTTACACTCAATTTATGGCAAAAACAAGTAGAAATACCTATTTTTGTAGCAATAGCAATACTTTTAAAACAATTAGTTTAGAATGAATCTAAATAACTTGAATGAAGATACAGAAGAAGGTGACTTGAAAAATGTCGCTATAGGTTCTTTCAATGAGACAAAAGTGGACGAAGGTGTTTATGTGTTGACTTATAAGAATGAGACAAGTGAGACTCAAACTATTGTAAGAGAGATAGATAGTAATTACATTCAGTTTCATTTTTGTGTTAAGGGGGAAAGCAAGTTCAGCTTTAACAATGGACGATATGCATTGGACGTCTTGGAAGAGCATTCGTTGTTGTTGTACAACCCGCAAAGGGATTTGCCTATTAATTTGGAAGCAAGTGCCAATTCATGGTTGATTTCCGTGCTTATTTCAATTAAGAAGTTTCACGGTTTGTTTTCTCAAGAAGCAGATTACATTACATTTTTAAGTGAAGACAACAAAGACAAAAAATATTATAAAGATGGACGGATTTCACCATCAATGGCCATAGCACTCAACCAATTGATTAATTACAATTTAAATCAGTCCATAAAAAATCTATATTTCAAAGGTAAGGCATACGAGTTGTTAAGTCTGTATTTCAATAGAAGCGAGGAAGCGAATACGGAACAATGCCCCTTTTTGGTGGACGAGACAAACGTAATAAAAATCAGGAAGGCAAAGGACATTGTTATTTCTAGGATGTCCGAGCCACCTAGCTTGAATGAATTGGCAAATGAGATAGGGTTGAGCCTTAAAAAACTAAAAGAAGGGTTTAAACAAATCTATGGAGACTCCGTGTTTAGTTTCTTGTTCGATTACAAGATGGAGTTTGCCAGAAAATTATTGGAATCTGGGGAGCATAACGTAAACGAGGTAGGACTGAAAGTTGGATACAGTACATCTAGTCATTTCATCGCGGCGTTTAAGAAAAAATATGGAACAACGCCTAAAAAGTACATCCAATCTACGGTTTAGACGATTTCAACAAGTTGAAAGAAAACTTTGGATCGATAAGAGCATAATATTTCAAAAGGTAAAGCTTAAGCATATTGTAAATTTAGAGTTGTATTTTTGCTTTTTGAAAAAACAACGATTTTCAATAATCGTAAAATAGTAATGATGAGATTTTATCCAATGCTATCCCCATTGGGCTGCAATTGGTAGAAATAAAAAATATTTTCAATGAAAAAAGGAGTGTTACTCGTAAATCTAGGTTCTCCAGATAGTCCAGAACCAAAAGATGTTAAAAGATATCTAGGAGAATTTTTGATGGACGAACGTGTCATAGATGTTCCGCTTTGGGCAAGAACATTACTTGTTAAAGGCATCATTTTAAATACAAGACCCAAACAATCTGCTGAAGCATATAAGAAAATATGGTGGGAAAACGGTTCTCCTTTGATAGTCTTGTCAGAAGAACTTAAAGAGAAAGTACAAGAGCAAGTGGAGTTTCCCGTGGCATTGGCAATGCGATATGGGAGTATGACCATAAAAAAAGGATTGCAAGAGTTGGTGGACAAAGGAGTGGAAGAAGTAATGTTGATTCCATTGTACCCACAATTTGCAATGGCCACGACAGAAACTATTTTGGTTTTGGCAGAAGAAGTTCGCAAAGCGCATTTTTCGAACTTGAAAATTGAATCATTCCCTGCATTCTATAACGATCCAGAGTACATAGATGTATTGTCGAATTCGATACAGAGGCATTTAAAAGGAAAAGAACATGAACATTTGTTGTTTTCATATCATGGGGTTCCAGAAAGGCACATTCGTAAAAGCGACATCACAAAATCACATTGCAAGATAGATGGAAGTTGTTGTGCAACGGCATCCAAGGCACATGAGTTTTGTTATAGGCACCAGTGTTATGAAGTTACGAGATTGGTCGCCGAAAAATTAAATTTCAAGGAAGGAACATATTCTACATCATTCCAGTCCCGTTTGGGCTTCGATCCTTGGTTGTTGCCATATACGGATAGAACAATTGAACGCTTAGGAAAAAAAGGACTGAAAAGCATGGCGATAGTAACGCCTGCATTTGTTAGTGACTGTTTAGAGACCTTAGAAGAGATTGCAATGGAAGGAGAAGAAATATTTCACGAAATGGGTGGAGAGAGCTTTACGACTGTTCCATGTCTGAATACTGATGTTGCATGGGTGTCACTTATAGCAAAATGGATTAAAGAATGGTCTAAAACCCCAGTAACCGCATAGCGTTTATGGAATACTATAATTATATAAAGGCACTGCATTTAATATTTGTAATTACATGGTTTGCCGGTTTGTTCTACATTCCTAGGTTGTTCGTCTATCAAATAGAGGCATTTCATAAACCTTCACCGGAAAAAGAGATTTTGGGTAAACAGTTGAAGCTAATGGCGAAACGATTGTGGTACATCATTACATGGCCATCTGCGATATTGGCCATCTTATTTGCACTATGGCTAATAATCCTAATTCCAACTTTGTTGCAGCAATCTTGGATGCACGTAAAATTGGGATTTGTTGTTTTACTTGTGATCTACCACATTAAAACCCATATCTATTTTAAGCAACTGCAGGAGGATGTCGTTAAAAAAACGTCTAACTTTATGCGGCTTTGGAATGAAGGTGCTACTTTCATTTTGTTTGCCGTTGTGTTTTTAGTTATATTGAGGAGTGCTCTAAATTGGGTTTTTGGAGTTGTTGGCATTGTCGCATTGGGTTTGCTTTTAATGTTGGGGTATAAAGTCTATAAGCGTATTCGAGATAAAAATCCTGAAGCTTAATTGAATTCATCGTTTTTGGAAGGTATTGTCAGCGATGTTGCTCTTGGTATTACATTGGTTCGATTATTGTTGTGTTTGATGAAAAACATGGCCTTGCAATAGAAAATAATTAAATGAAATTAAGAAAACTATCCTTACGTGTTCGTATATTCATAGCAATGATATTGTTGGTGTTGCTGTCTTCCATACTCATAGCAGCCGTGGCCATTCATCAATACAATGAAGAAACACAAGATTACCACAATCAGCGTCTAGAGCGTAAGGAAAGAGCGATAACCACTAGTTTGGTGTACGAATTAAGGGAGACATCCTACGAAGTCATCACCGAAAAAATACCTCTCATCTTCAAGGATAAGATAAACAAGATAGCAGACATTCACAATCAGGCCATAGACTTGTACGACTTGGAGGGATCTTTTCTTATCTCGTCCAAATCGGAATTAAAGCCGGAAAAGGAAAAGGAGTGCCTACAAGCAGAGGTTTTAAATGCATTGTTGAATACTGCAGAACATCGTTTAGTAGAAAAGAGAGAAGAAGGTGAGGAAACCTTTTTGTCTTCTTACATCTATATATTGGATAAGAAGTCCAAACCATTGGCAATTATAAACTTGCCCTATTTGGAGAAAGATGAGTTCTTGGCAAAGGAGTTGAACGAGTTTTTGGAGCGATTGAGCTATACATCGTTAATTGTACTTTTAATAGGAGTAGCCTTGGCATTCATTGTGTCCAAGTACATTACCAAGTCGTTGAATGCCATTAGTGAGAAAATGAGGACTACACGATTGGAGAAGCGCAATGAAAAAGTGGTCATAGACAATGTAAGCGAGGAAATCTCCATTCTGATAAAATCATATAACAACATGATTGATGAATTGGAGGAAAGTGCGGTGCAATTGGCAACAAGCGAGCGTGAGCAAGCATGGAGAGAAATGGCAAAACAAGTGGCTCATGAAATAAAAAATCCGTTGACACCAATGCGATTGACCGTTCAGAGCTTTCAGCGCAAATTCGATCCTTTAGATGAAAACATTCATCAAAAATTAGATGAATACAGCAAAACGTTGATTCAGCAAATAGATACGATGAGCACCATAGCTGGGGCATTTTCCAATTTTGCCAAAATGCCAGCCCAACAAAACGAGATGCTCAATGTAGTGGAAATCGTAGACTTGTCATTGGACATCTTCAATGAAGACTACATTACATTTCAGTCTGATAAAAAAGAGCTTGTCGCCAAGTTCGATCGTACGCAGTTGATACGAGTGGTGACTAATTTGATTAAGAATGGCATCCAGGCCATTCCAGAAGGCCAAACCCCAAAGATATTGGTAACGGTTTCCGAGGAGAACGAAATGGTGAAAATTATGGTTTCTGACAATGGCATTGGCATTACGGAAGAAAACAAACCTAAGGTGTTCGAGCCAAAGTTTACTACGAAGACAAGCGGTATGGGACTTGGACTTCCAATGGTAAAAAACATTGTGGAAACTTATGGAGGAACAATTACCTTTGTATCCCAAAAGGGAAGTGGTACAATCTTTACGGTAGAGTTTCCAAAAAAGTGATTTTTTGAAACTTCGAGTACTATGAAAAATGTATAATTAAAAGTCTCACCTAAGAGAGAACTAGAAAATAATTTTTTGAATGAACTACGAAAACATACTATCCAAAGCTGAAAATGGAATAACGACCATTACAATCAACCGCCCGAGCAAGCTGAATGCCTTGAACAAGTCGACAATCAATGAGTTGCACAATGCTTTCAAAACAGCCGATGAAGATGCAGCTACAAAAGTCATCATAATTACGGGCAGTGGAGAAAAAGCATTCGTGGCAGGAGCGGACATTGGTGAATTTGCAGATTTCAATGTGGAAAATGGTGCGAAGTTGGCAGCTGAAGGACAAGAATTGTTGTTTGATTTTGTCGAAAATCTTTCAACTCCAGTCATTGCGGCAATCAATGGTTTCGCCCTTGGTGGAGGATTGGAGTTGGCAATGTCAGCGCACTTCAGGTTGGCTAGTACCAACGCAAGAATGGGACTTCCAGAAGTGTCCTTGGGTGTTATACCTGGTTATGGAGGGACACAACGATTGCCGCAATTGGTTGGTAAAGGCAGAGCAATGGAGATGGTTATGACGGCAGGAATGATCGATGCCGACAAAGCTTTAAAATATGGCTTGGTAAACGATGTCGTGAATTTGGCGGATTTGATGCCGTTGGCAGAAAAAATAGGAAGTAAGATAATGCGCAATTCATCCGTGGCCATTGGCAAAGCCATAAAAGCGATCAATGCCAATTTCAAAGATGGCGTGGATGGTTTTGGTGTTGAAATCGAACAATTTGGAGAATGTTTTGGTACTGAGGATTTCAGGGAGGGAACTACAGCGTTTTTAGAAAAACGCAAAGCAGAATTCCTTGGTAAATAAAGAATAGTTGTTGCTCTTTAGTTCTAATATGTCACGTCTTTACCTTTAAACGTAAAATGACCATTTAAGGGTAAAGACGTGACAATGATTATTGCTCCTATTTTTTTATTATTTTGGTGGTAATACTCCTATTTGGTAAATCCAATTGAAGAAAATATGGTCCCGCGCTCAAAGCTTCCATATTAAGGTTGAACATACCAGTCTCCTTTCCAGTACTCATTTTTCTCCCATTGATGTCGAAAACCGTATAATGGGTGACTATGCTTCCATCATCGGAGGGATTGTCTATGGTCAATGGGCCGTTGGTCGGGTTCGGGTATATGGATAGCGAATTTTCTTCGAATTCATCGACAGATAATGTAGTAGTCCCTTCAATTGTGAATGCAAGGTTTGAGACTGTAGCTTCCTCAAGGGAACTCCATGTTGTACTGTCGTCTCCAAATATCATTTCCTTGTCAATATATTGAGCATAAGATAGAGTATTCGTTATATTGGCATCTGGAGGATATGCAAACCAAGCCATATTCCAGTCAGGGTCTGCATAGGTGAAATTATCGATTCTCGGGAAAAAGGATACCCAATAAATACCTTCTTGAAGAGGTAGAGGGGAACCGTTATATGCCTCTATGTCAAAAATGAAGTGGAAACCTTCAGTGCTATGTTCTAATTCAAGAAAGGTGCTTGTTGGATCGAGGTTTATGATTTCCAAAAGCCCTGTTCCTGCTTCAGATGGATCGCCAGATGGAAGGTTATCGCTTGAATTGGTATAGATGTAAAGATCAACTCCTGTTAAGTTGTCTAAAGTGCCAGATGTCCATGCCCCGAAAATCTTGATTTTGGTGATTTCACTTGCAGAGGTCAATTGAAAGTCGTCTGCAGTCCATATTGCAGCGTCGTCTTGATTGGAATGTGTATTGATTAATACTGGAGTGGTATCACCAAGCACTCCAGGGTTTTGATCCCATAACAAGGTTTTGTAAGTCTTGGAACCTTTGGCAGGCAAGGACGGGGCAATCTTGAATTCTTTGATTAATTCTTGAACATTCGATTTGTTCGGTTCTTGAGCATTCGAGGTGATGCATACTAGTAAGATGCCTAATAGGAGTTTTTTTTTCATGACTTTAAAGATTTTGTTATACATTTTTTTGTTTAAAATTCAATGTTTGCTTTAGCTAGGCTTTTCTTCAGTAAGTTAAGGGCTTGTATGGTGTTTAGGTTGTTTGATTTGATACTTAAAACAGCTTAAGGTGATTTTCTGACAACTTTCTCGGAATAAGATGTTTTTATGATAACGTTAATGAAATCATTGGCCTATGTGGGTTTTATGTTTTGAACAAGTTGACAGTTTTAATCAAATATTTAAGGATGTTGCTTTATTATTTTGGTGGTAAGACTCCTGTCCGGTAAATCCAATTGAAGAAAATATGGCCCAGCACTCAAAGCTTCCATGTTAAGGTTGAACATACCAGTCTCCTTTCCAGTACTCATTTTTCTCCCATTGATGTCGAAAACCGTATAATGGGTCACTATGTTTCCATCATCGGAGGCATTGCCTATTGTCAATGGACCGTTGGTCGGGTTCGGGTATATGGCTAGTGGTTTTTCTTCGAATTCATTGACGGACAATGTAGTTGGATTTCCCTCAATTGTGAATGCAAGGTTCTTGATTTCATCATAATCAATCATAGTCCATGTCGTGGCGTCGTTACCATATATCATGTCCTTGTCCATGTAATGCGCGTTGGATAGCGTATTCGTTATGTTGGAATCTGGGCCATATGCTAACCAAGCTTTATTCAAATCAGGAGCTGTAAAGGTGAATTCGGTTCTCGGGAAAAAGCATACCCAATAGCTTCCTTCTGGAAGAAGTAATGGTGAGCCGCCGTTATATGCCTCGATGTCAAAAATGAAATAGATATCAGATGCACTGAATGTACTGAATTCAAATTCGAGAAACTCGCTCGTTGGATCAAGGTTTACGATTTCTAGAAGCCCTGTTCCTGTTTGATATGGATCACCCGATGGAATGCCATCGCTTGAATTGGCATAGATGTAAAGATCGACCCCTGTCAAGTAGTTGTCGATGAAATTATTGGCGTTTCCTCCAGATGTCCCGAAAAACTTGATTTTGGTGATTTCACTTTCGGAGGTCAATTGAAAGTCGTCTGCATAGATTATTGCAGCGTCGTCTGGATTGGAATGAAAATTCAGTAATATTGGTATAGTACCCCCACCAGAAAGCGCTCCGGGGTTTTGATCCCATAACAAGTTGGAGTTCTTCGACACCTTGCCAGGCAAGGTTGAGACCGTAGTAGTCGAGGACGTGGCAATCTCGAATTCTTTGATTAATTTTTGAACATTCGATTTGTTCGGTTCTTGAGCATTCGAGGTGATGCATACTAGTAAGACAGCTAATAGAAAATGTTTTTTTATGACTTTAAAGATTTTGTTATACATTTTTTTGTTGAAAATTCAATGTTTACTTTAGTCAGGATTTTCTTTAGTCAGTAAGGGCTTACATAGTGTTTAGGTTGTTTAATTTAATACTTACAAAACAGCTTAAGATTGTACTACCCTACTTTTACCTAGTGATTTTTTGACAACTTTCTCTAAATAAGATGTTTTTATGATAACGTGAACGAAGTCAGTGATCTATGTGGGTTTTATGTTTTGAACAAAAAAATGTATAACAAAATATTTAAGGATGTTGCTTTATTATTTTGGTGGTAAGACTCCTGTCCGGTAAATCCAATTGAAGAAAATATGGCCCTGCACTCAAAGCTTCCATATCGAGAGTGAACATGCCAGTCTCCTTTCCAGTACTTATTTTTCTCCCATTGATGTCGAAAACCGTATAATGGGTCACGATACTTCCATCATCGGAAGGATTGTCTATGGTCAATGGGCCGTTGGTCGGGTTCGGGTATATGGATAGTGAATCTTCTTCGAATTCATCGACGGACAATAGTGGGTTTCCTTCAATGGTAAATGCAAAATTTTCGACTTCATTGTCGCTAGCTTCTAGAACCGAAGTCCATGTTGTATAGTTGTCGGTAAGTACCATATCCTTGTCCATGACTTGTCCATGAGATAGAGTGTTTGTTATATCAGGATCAGGACCCATTGTTGTCCATACTTTCAAGGCTTCCTCATCGCCAAAGTCTACATAAGATAAATTGTCGAGTCTCGGGAAAAAAGATATCCAGTATGTTCCTTCAGGAAGATGAAATGAGGAGCCGTTGTGTTCTTCGATGTCAAAAGTAAAGTTTACAACTCCAGTTCCTAGCCCATTATCGTCCTCTATTTCCAGTGCACTGCTGGCTGAGTCAAGATTTATAATTTCCAAGAGTCCAGTTCCTACTTCAGATGGATTACTGGATGGAATATTATCATTTGAATTGGCATAGATGTATAAATCCACTCCAGTTAGATTATTGTTGATAAAATCATTTGGATCATATGTTATTCCGAATATCTTGATTTTGGTGATTTCACTTGCAGAGCTTAGTTTAAAGTCATCTGCATACCATAATGCTTTATCATCTACATTGGAATGCGTAATGGGTATGGATATTAATTCAAGATCTGGTGGTGGAATCGTTCCTGGGTTTTGATCCCATAACAAGGTTTGGGAGGACTTTGTTTCTACAGGAGGCAAAGATGGGGTTATAAAGGTTCTTTTAATTAGTTCCTGGGCGTTCACAGCAACGGAAAGAAGCAAAATGGCTAGAGATAATTTTTTTTTCATGACTTTATCGTTTTTTTTGTTTGCAATTTTGTTTTAATGAATTGTATTTAAGACACTTAAGCAGCTATTAGACCCTACTTTTTGTCAAACAACTTTTTTGGGAGTTCGCTTGAAATAAAACATTTTGTTGATAAAGTGAACTAAAAAGCTATTAACGTTCAATGTTGTTTTGTAATTTTACAAAAATTACATAATATGTTTAACGATAAAATCATAAAGGGAAGAGGGGCCCAACTAAATAAGCACAATCGTTTTCTTGAACAGGAGCACGAAACACGTGATGATTTCTTGGAGTATTGTGAAAAGGAAGGTGAGCAAGCCGATAAAGACAAAACGCTCTATTTGGAAGTGTTTCCAAAGACCATAGTCAACAAGGTGACAAGCCCAGACGTGGGAATGGCTTTTTCCATGAATCCATACCAAGGGTGTGAACACGGTTGCATCTATTGTTATGCACGTAATAGTCACGAGTTTTGGGGGTACAGTGCTGGATTGGATTTTGAACGCCGCATTCTAGTAAAAAAAGAAGCTCCAAGGCTTTTGGAGACATTGCTCAAGAAGAAGAATTGGAAGGCCCATCCCATTGTAATGTCTGGAAATACAGATTGCTACCAACCAGCAGAACGTAGATTTGAAATTACGAGACAATGTCTAGAAGTTTTTTTGAAGTATAGACACCCTGTATCCATCATTACAAAGAACGCGTTGATACTTAGAGATTTGGATTTGTTGAAAGCATTGGCCAAAGACAACTTGGTAAGTGTAAACATGTCAATTACATCTTTGTCTGAAGAAACCAGGCGGATATTGGAGCCAAGAACGGCGACTAGCAAAAAACGTTTGGAAACGGTAAGGACATTAAGTGAAAATGGCATACCGGTAAACGTCATGATAGCTCCGATAATACCTTCCATAAACAGTCATGAGATCTTGCCATTGGCCAAAATGGTTTCAGAACAAGGGGCATTGTCCATAGCACATACCATTGTGAGGTTGAATGGTGCCATCGGGGAGATTTTTTCGGATTGGATTAAAAAGACAATGCCAGATAGGGCAGAAAAGGTTTTGCATCAAATTGAAAGTTGCCACGGAGGATCATTAAACGATAGTCGCTACGGGAAACGCATGCGAGGCGAAGGGAAAATTGCAGAACAAATACATAATCTAATGAAACTGGCAAAACTTAAATATTTCAAAGACAAAAAAATGCCTGGACTGGATACTTCCCTTTACGAAACTCATAAGGATGGACAATTGAAATTGTTCTAAGATGTTTGAAAATCAATGTTCTTTGTTTTTAAAACAAGGGCTGTAATTATTTTCCTGTTTTTGCCCGAAATTTATAAATTCAAACAATGAAAATCAACAAGCTATTTACCTTATTTTTATTTTTCACAATAACCATTTCAGCTCAAGAAGAAGGTGAAGCCGACATTCCTGTAGAGGTTAAAATGACAGAGGTATTTAAGGATAAGCGCAAATTTACTAATATGGCATTTTCAACTGAAGATGGTAAAGAAGGTGTTGTAATCGGAAGACGTTACAAAAAAGGATATTACATAGAGCATTATGACAAAAATATAAACCTTGTAAAGAATTTTGACTTCGAAGTGGACAAAAGAAGGGGAGCCATCGAAAAAGCTTTTATCAGTGATGGCAAATTGTGCTTAATCGAGTATTTGTACAACAAGAAATCTAAAAAATTAGAGTACTATTCGAACATATCGCCATTGGACAAGTTCTCCTTCAAAAGAGAATTGTTGCTTTCAATCCCTTTGAAAGATGTGAAAAGAGGATTTGGATTCTTTGGATTTGGAAATGATGTGGATGGAGATGTGTTGGGAGATTTCTATATTTCCAAAAATCAAGAATACATAGCGGCTACACTGGATATAAAGAATAAAGATTCTGAAACTCACCGATTGTTCGTATTCAACAACAAATTGGAAAAAGTTTTTCAAACCGAATTCAAAAGAGGTATAAAAGATAGGAAGTTTAGACTTCAGAACATAGATGTCGATGAAAGGGATGGAACGGTTTATTTACTGGGTAAATCCTTTCCTAGAGAGAAAAGAAAGAAAAAGGAAGGAGGCAAGTATCAATATGAATTGTATAAAATCAATGGAAGTAAAAAACAATCTTTAATTTTCGATTCTGGAGAAAATTTCGTGGGCTCTCTTACAACTGTTATAAATGATGGGAAGTTGCTTTGTGTCGGGTTCTATTCTGAAAGAAATGACTCTCGTTACAAAGGATTGGCTTATTTTGATGTAGATGCCAATGAGATGCAATTGAAAAACAGTGTGTATTCACCATTTACCAAACAGTTTATCTTGGATAAGTATGGAAAAAACAAAGACAAGGAATTAAGGAACATTTCAATTAGAGACATCCACATTACTGAGAACAACGAGTGTATCTTAAATGCTGAGGAGTTTTTCATAACTACTCATTTTATGTCAAACCCAAACGGAGGAGGATCAACATACTACATATATCATTTTAGAGACATAATTAGCACAAAAATGGACACAAATGGAAAATTGTTGTGGGCTAGGAACATTAACAAGAAGCAAGCTGCAAGATACTATTCACCATATTTGTCCTATACCTCTACATACTATGATGGGAAGAGTTATTTCTTTATAAACTGTTCTGACAAAGTTAAAAAACTAAGAAACGATAGATTGCAGTTTAAAGGAGTTAAGACGAAAAAGTCCAACCTTTATGTGATTACTTTGGATGAGTCTGGAAATTTCGAATACAAGAAAATTTTGGATGACAAGGACTCTGTCGTGCCGTTTGCAGTTGGAAGAGGATATTTGAACAACAATGGGGAAGATATTATTTTTCAAGGAAGAAAGGGACGTAAGAAACAAGTAATGAAGCTCTCATTAAAATAAAACGATATAGAAACTAAATAAAAAAGACTCGATTCTCATCGAGTCTTTTTTATTTTTCACCATTCCATTCGGCGTAAAACTGTTTCAAGAAGAGTATCATGTATTTATGCCTGTCATTGGCGATCTTCACCCCGGTTCGTGTATTCATCCTGTCTTTTAGCAACAATAGCTTTTCATAAAAATGGTTTATGGTTGGAGCATTGGATGCTTTGTATTCTGAAGTGGTCATGGTCAAGTTTGGTTTGATCTCTGGGTTGTAAAGCGTTCTGTTCTTGAAACCACCATAATTAAAGGTTCGGGCTATGCCAATGGCTCCCAATGCATCCAAACGATCGGCATCTTGTACGACGTCTAGTTCGGAAGATTTGAATTTCTGAGCTTCGTTGCCCCCTTTAAAGGATATGTTTTCAATAATTTGTATTACGTGTTCGATGACTGCGGAATCCACGTTTATGCCAAACAGGAATTCACGAGCAATTCTCGGTCCGACTGTTTCGTCTCCATCATGGAATTTGCTGTCTGCGATGTCATGCAACAAAGCTCCCAGAGCTACGACGAGTTGGTCGACATCTTCATCTTTTGCAATGAGCAATGCGTTTTTATATACTCGTTCAATGTGAAACCAATCGTGGCCACCTTCTGCATTTTTCAACTGTTCTTTCACAAAGGTCATTGTGGGTGCTATGTACAACTCGGTATCCATAATTTAAATCTCTATATGCTGTTTAATCGTTTTTTCAATGGTTTCCAAAAGGACTTTGGTTTCATGTTCTGAAGCTTTTAGAGGCTTGTGTACCATAAATTTTATATGTGCTCCAAGGCCCATGGGAAATTTTCCATAGATCAATGTTTTCCAAGAGTTGTTAATGGAAACAGGAACAATCAATGCATTTGGGATGTGCTTTATGAGAGTTTCCAATCCTTTGGTTTGGAATTTCTTTGGAACCCCATCTCTGCTTCTAGTCCCTTCAGGAAAAATAACAGCTGCTCGATTTGTGTTCTCTATGTAATCTGCAAATTTTCTAATGGAGGATATGGCTTCCCTTGGGTTTTTTCTATCTATCAAAGCAGAACCTCCATGGCGTAAATTGTAAGAAACGCTGGGGATGCCTTTGCCCAGTTCTTTCTTGCTTATGAATTTTACATGATGCTTTCTAAAGAACCATATCAAAGAGGGAATGTCACTCATGCTTTGATGATTGGCCACAATGATGATTGGTAGATTGGTAGGAATGTTATAAGGATTGGTATACGTATATCTAGCTCCTAGAATATTGAGACAACGCATCAAGCAAAATTGAAGTGCATCAACACTTTTTTTATGTGCTTCGTAACCAAAGACATTAAAACAAACCCATTGAATGGGATGAAATACCAAAAGAGTCAAACCAAAGCATATGAAATATATGATGGATAGTGGGTAGGCTAATAATTTAATCATCATAGAACATACTATATGTATGTCAAAAATACGCATAAAAAAACCACGACAAAAAATGAAGTGGTTTAATTTTTAAAGTACGCCCTCCTTTTGGAGGGAATATGCTAACAATGTTGATTGTATGCATCTATCAGGTTTTCTGCGATTAATTCGGCAGGACGACCTTCAATGTGATGACGCTCTAGCATATGCACCAATTCCCCATCTTTGAACAATGCTATGCTTGGAGAGCTTGGAGGAAAGGGCACCATATGTGCTCTCGCTTTGTCCGTTGCTTCTCTATCCACTCCGGCAAAAACTGTTACAAGGTTATCTGGGTGTTTTACATTTTTTATACTCATTGTGGCACCAGGTCTAGCATTGGCCGCTGCACATCCGCAAACAGAATTTACGACTACCAATGTCGTTCCTTCTTTTGCAATAGCAGTATCTACAGCTTCTGCTGTTTGTAATTCTTGGAAACCTACTTTTGTCAAATCTTCACGCATAGGTTTTACTAATTCTGCTGGATACATATTTTTATGTTTTTTTATGTTTAATGATTTAAAATACAATACAAAGTTAATCAAAAACCGTGCAAATGTCGTTTTAGTTGCTTCTCATAACATTTATGGTGTCATAAGGTCAGTCTATGGAACAATCCTTTTTTGTCTTTCCGTAAAATTAAAGTGTTATGAAAATAATTGAAGTAAAACTTTTCAAGCCGTAACAAAAAGATGAAAACGACAACTAACAAAAGATTATATTTACAGTCGATAAAAGAATTATAAGAATGAGTGGATTAAAATGGATAGGGGCTACTTTGGGGTGGTCTTTTGGAGGTCCAATTGGAGCAATAATAGGTTTGGCATTGGGTAGTTTGGGAGATGCCTTTTCTTCGGGAGGTAAAAACCCGTTTTTAGGAGAAGGAGATTCAAGGACTCAAGGGAGAAGGCCCAGATATGAGCAGCACGACCCGAATTATGGCACAGGATCTAATTCCAGATCGCAATCACAAAGACGTTCGCAAACCAGTTCGGGGGATTTCGAAGTGAGTTTGCTTATATTGGCATCAATTGTCATTAAGGCAGATGGTAAACAAGACCAACGGGAATTGGACTTTGTACGCAGGCAATTTGTCAATATGTATGGGAAGGAACGAGCAAACAAAGCCTTTAGATTGTTTAAAGGCATAAATGAACAGACCAATATCTCCACACGTCAAGTTTGTTTGCAAATTAAACAAATGATGGATCACGCTTCTCGTTTGCAATTGATGCATTTCCTGTTTGGCATTGCCAAGGCAGATGAAATGGTAAGCGAAGACGAAATCCGTCAGATATACACCATTGCTGGGTATTTGGGAATCAGTTCTCGAGATTATGAAAGCATTAAGGCTATGTTTTACAACAGCAGTGAAAATGCTTATAAGATATTGGAGATTACCAAATCAGCCACACCAGACGAGATAAAGAAAGCCTATCGTAAGATGGCTAAAAAGTACCATCCAGACAAGGTGGAGCATTTAGGAGAAGAGCATAAAAAAGGAGCTGAAGAGAAGTTTAAACAAGTACAAAAGGCTTACGAGCAATTGCAAAAAGAACGAGGATTCTAATACCATATATTTGACGTGTCAAATGATTACAAATAGACAATATATATCGCCAAATTCACTGCAAGACCAGTGTTATCATCGAAGAATAAGTAAACTATCCTATCGCAAAGAACGATATGCATCTATTTTTGATCCCTATTTATGTTAAATTAAATAAGAAAACAACAATACAAGCAAGCGTCCAAGAAATTGAACGCTTTTTTTATGAAAAAAAATGTAGTAAATGAATAGTAGCATTTAAAAAACAATATAGAGAATTAAGCAATTGAGAGACAGGTTATTGCCGAAATATTTGAGATCTGCATAAATGCGGACAGGAATTCTTATGCTTAATTTTGATTTCAACTAATTGATAATCAGTAAATTAATTTTAAATTTCGTTTGTTTTATCAAATAATGTTTTCATCTTTGCGTCGCAGTTGTTATTAAAAAAACAATACCTGTATTAATTATAAATATAAAAAGCATTAAAAATGACACCGAGTAGTTTACATAGTTTTTTCGATCGACTTTTAGAATCGCAACAAGAAAATAGCCAGATTAAAGGTAAAGGTGTAAACTGTAACACTAAATTAGCTTTAAACGTATGATTGTTTAATAATCTATTTAAGTATACGAAGGCACCTGAACAAGGTGCCTTTTTTTATGGTTGCATTTAATAGGGAAGAACAAGCCAATTGGCGGTGGCCGCAGTTTTGAAAACTGTTAGGAGTTAATGGCTCGTGTGGGTTCGATTCCCACTTCTTCCGCAATGAGGAGAGTAGGTAAATGTTGGTTTGTTACGCTTGATTGCTAAACAAGTCTGTGTAAAAGCAGTGAAGGTTCGATTCCTTTACTCTCCGCTAAAAAAGACAAGATGGCTGAATTGGTTAAGGCAACGGTCTGCAACACCGTTTTTTATGAGCTCGATCCCCGAAGGCACCCAAAGTATTTATGTAAGAATGAATAAAACCCATCTGTTTAATTGCTAAAGGTAACAGGCGTCTTGCTCTTGAACAGTTTAATGGCCTCGACTTTGTTCTTTACATGGAGTTTTTCGTAAATGTTTCGGATATGGTATTTTATGGTATTCAAGCTTACATTAAGCTCCTCTCCTATCACAGCGTAGCTTTTCCCTTCGGATAGTAGTGTAATGACATTGTTTTCTCGTGCAGACAATTCTTTCAGTTTTTTTTCTTGAAAGGACTCTACGACCATACGGGCAATGTTAATGCTCATTGGGGCTCCTCCTTTTTTTGCCTGGTAAAGAGATTCCAAAAGCTCTTCTTTGCCACTACTCTTGGTAAGGTATCCAATTGCACCGGCGCAAAGGGCATCAAAAACGTATTGTGAGTTTTCATGCACAGTGACAACTACGATAGATGCTTTTGGCAATTTTGATTTTATATGACGTATGCCTTCTATGCCATTCATACCAGGTAATGTAATGTCGGTAATCACATAATCTGGAGCCTTTTTTTGTATCTCCAACAATGCATCTTCACAATTGTGATATGCGCCAACAACGATGAAATCCGGGCAATCATTAATCATTTTTTTATATGATTGGAGTATGACGTCATAATCTTCAATAATAATAATCTTTTTCATAGCTTATGGTTTAATCCGTAATTAAAGGGGGTATTGGGTTTGTATATGAATGTTGTTGGTTGTCTTCATGTGAATTTACTGAAGAAAAAAAGTTCTTGTGTTAACTTACCTTTAAATTCTACAATGGTTCCATTGTTGGATGAAATCGTAAGGCTACCATTTATTTTGTCAGCTCTTTTTTGTAGGTTCAACAATCCGTTCTTTCGTTTTATCTTATCCATTTCAAATCCTTTTCCATCATCCGAAAATTTTATTGATAGGATATTGTCCATTATGGAGAGTTCCAATGAGACTGCCGATGCATTTGCATGTTTCAAGCTATTTGTCATCACTTCTTTAAACAACAACAATAGTTGTCTACTCCAGTAATAAGGCAATTTGATGTCTTTTTCTAGGAGATCTATCTTTGTTTTGAAAACAATGTTTTTGTTTCGAAATAGCTCTTCCCCGAAATCGACGAGGTAAACCAATAGTTCTTGTAGGTTGTCACTTTTTGAATCAATCGACCAGACAAAGTCCTTAATGCCGAAGTATAGGTCCTTGGCATCTTTCTGAATTTGAGAGACCATGTGGATTGATTTTGAATGACACAAGTTTTCGTCTGCCATCATTAAATCTGATAAAATTGTGATTCCTGCAAGTTTGTTTCCCAACTCATCATGAAAATCCTGAGCAACGTTCTCTCTAACTGTACTTAATTCTCCTTCCAGTAGGGTTAGTTTATTGATGGTATTTCGCAATTTGGTATTGCGTTTGGATACTTGTACCAACCTTAAGTATACCAATGAAGTAGCCATGAAGGCTCCTAGTACGCATATGGAAATGATGAACCATGTCTTTTCATACCATATTTTGGAAATGGTAAACTTGTGAATTTTGGAGTAGTTCCAATTGCTTATTGCATTTTTGGTTCTAAACTGTAACTGGTGATTGCCAGGAGCATAATTGCTTATGTCCATCTTACTCGATTCTATGGTTAACCAATTTTTCATGGAATCGGATTTATATTGTACAGTTACATTTTTTTCCGAGTAGTCTATGGTGTTTATTGTAATGTTGTCTTGTTGTTGTCGTATAACAAGTTTGGGAGCTGTGGTTGGAGCAAAGGGAACGGTATTGTCAATTCGGGAGACGCCTTTGTTGCCAGCTATCCATACTTGATGATTGTGATCTTCGATTATTTGGGATGCAAATGAGGAACGGAAACCTTCCGAGGCCCCAAAATTATAGAAAGTTCCCTCCCTAAGGATAGAGAAACCTTTTTGGGTGGCAAGCCATAAAGTGCCTCTATGATCACTGAATATGGCATTTATTTTCGAAGACAGCAAACCATCCTTTTCTCCATAATGGACAATGTCACCGTTTTGTCTTACAAGAGAGATGCCTTTTGATGAAACAGCCCAAGTTCCTTGGTTGGGTACATGCAGTATTTCTTTGACATATGTTTTTGTCAAGTCGGATTTGATGTCTATTGTTCTTTTGTACTTTAAAGAGCCAAGGTCGTAAACAATAATCCCTTTGTTGGTGGCAGCCCATAGTTCATCTCCTACAATAGTTGTGTCGTTGGCTAGGGGTTTGATGTCTTGATAATGTTTGAGCTTTGATTTTTCTTGTAGGGCATAAGAATCGGGGTTATAGAACTTATGACCCAATATCGTTTGGTTTTCCGAGCTCTCTTCAAGATGGGGTATTGGGATGTTTTTGGATGATAGGAAATTTTGCTGGAATTTGGACAAATGAAGATCAAGTGATTTGGAAACCGTTTTTTTTGTTTTTGTTTCGTATCCGTAGATGCACTTGCTTTTTAGAAAGAAAAGAGCGCCATCTTGGCCTATTGAGATATCCATGATATAATCCGATTCAAATAGGGTTTCCTTTATGATCTTGGTACTATGAGATAATTTTAATAGACCATTTGCGCTGGAGGTGATCCATACGTTTTCATCCTTGTCCACAAAAATGCCACTTACGAGGAAAGAGGTGTCTATGGTTTCAGAAAGATTGTCCCATCTTTTGTTTTTTTTGTCATATGCGTATATGTAATCGTCTCCGGAATTGTTGTCGTTTACGACGAAGACCTCAAAATGTTTCGTTTTGGCATATTTCCGAATTGTATTTCGGTCAAAGTCATGTTTTATAGTTTTAATAATGTGGTTTTCATCGAATATGTAAAAAGTATCTTTCACGGTGGCGTAATAGGAATTGTTGCCATATTTACCAAAACTATTTACATAGAGGTCTTTCAAAAAAGGGAAAACCAGCGTTAATTTTTTTTTAGGTTCATATTTGTATATGCCTTTTAACCGTTTTGGCAATGACTGGACATAGCTTTCTCTATGGAAATAGAGATTGTTGTCCACCATTGTAGTAGCACTATAGGTTGAGGTTGCATTGTCGGTTTTTGTAAAAGAAGGTCGGTCTTGGTCATCTACATACAAGTAGAGTTCCCTTTTATTGAATTTAACCCCTTTTGTTTTCTCATATAAGACATAGTGAGAAAGGCGGGATGTGGAGAAAATATCCTTTCCCATTACATATGCATTTCCAATTCGAGAATCTTCGTCGTTCTTTATTTCTGGTGTAAAAATGGAATCCTTCCTCATGAAATGCAATCCACCTTTCCAAACTGCAATAGCTAAAGTGTCCTTGCTATATTTTTTCATATCGATGACAAAGTTGGATCTAAAACCATCACTTTGATCAAAAATGGTAAAGCTATTTCCATTGAATTTGGCAAGACCATCATCTGTCCCTATCCATAAGTAACCATCATCATCCTGATGCATTTGAAATGTAAAATCATGTGGCAAGCCATCTGTCGTCGTATAGTGTTTGACCTGAATTTGTGCAGTTATTTGAATGGAGGTGAGGAATATAAAAAACGACCAATGGTTAGTTAGGTTTTTGTATGACATTAATTGAACTAGTTGATCTGGATTCTCATTGAAAAGAATGGGGAAACAGATATGAAAAAATAGAAAAACTACCCTTTTCGGGTGGGAGAGAACTGTGTGTTAAGTAGTAGTTTTGACTTGTTTTTTTAAGCTTGATAAAACAAATTTATAGTAAAAAAATTAATGAATGAAAACAATAATGCTATTTAACAATAAAATGAAAAACAAAGTCAAAAAGGAGGAAATTCCTCGAAAGAAAATGATGAAAAACATAAAGAATAAAACATTTGTCCTATTCTTCTTTGTACTTTTTATGTCCCTGAAGGGCCAGTCGCAAGAAATTGCCATCGAAGCAGGTGATTCCCCTTACTATTGTAACTCAACCATTACATTGATTGCGCCTCATGATGCTGTTCATTCCTATTCTTGGACTGCTTCGGGATCTGTTGCCTTGAAAGAAGTCGGTGGGACAGGAAATGGTTCTGGAAGGCTAAATGTTACAGGAAGCAACAAAGTAGACCTTGTGATATCTGGTAGAGGAAAAGTCAAGGTAGAATGTGTAAGTTGTGGAAACCCACCAAGTGTTTACACTTACAAACTTCCTATCACACCTGGTATAAGCCCTTTGGACATCTCTGTTAAACATGGAGGAATAAAACTTCCCAATGGCATACAAACGGAACACCCTTGGATTTGCTTGGGAGCCAAGCCTACAGACGAATATCAGGAAGTTACTGTGAAAAGTCCAGCTCGTTTCAATATTTTTTGGTCAGTCACAGGAGGAGCAGAAAGAGTTCCCAACAGTGGGCAAGTGGAGTTTCAAAATGGAGAATACGTTGCCACTGTTAAGATTAAGACTGACGGCACAAAAAACAAAGGGTTCATTAGAGCTGCAATTTCGGATTCGTGTGGTAATACCGTTTGTGGCGGAGGAGGTTCCGGTATTGACTGGGAGATTTTAAAAAACATAGTTCCTGATGACATCTATGGAGTAACTTGTCTAAGAGACAACAATCTGGACAATACTAAGTCCACCGTATACAGCATACCGGATGAAATCGCTGGAAATGCCATTTTCGAATGGGAATTGTATGACGAAAATGGTGCTAAGGTTGAAGAAGACGATCCTCGTTTTAATATAAAGTCGACAGTAGTTTACGGGAACTCTGCTACCATTACCTACAAAGGAAATCATACACCTACATCAGTAGGTAACTTTACCGTTAGAGCCACCAACAATGAATGTGAAGCCGTTTTTGGTGAAGCTTTTTATGAAAAGGAAATTACGGTAAGTCCTGAAGCTCCAATAACTACCCAAGAAGCATATTGTGCCTCTGCTACTATTGGAGAAACTATACAAGTAGCCATTTTAAACCCTAAATCGGACGAAAATTATGTATGGTCAATGGAAGGAGATGTAGACTGGACGATTGCTCCTTCAGACGATGGAACTACAGTCGATGTGACGTTTAATGATATTAAAAACGGAATATTGGTGGTAAAGGCGTCAAAGAAAATAATTTCTACTTGTGAAAGCCCAGGAACCATCGTATATGTAAATCGTACTGGTGGTGATGTTGCAGTAACAGGAGTAAACTGCATACAGCGTGGTACCAATGGATCTTTTACATTCACCGCAAGTCCTTTTGGACAGTTCGAATGGGAAATTACTCCTGCTTTGCCAAATGGTTGGACATTGAGCAATGGAGGAAACACCTTGACGGTAACCCCTCCTGCAAGCGGCATTGACATATCAGGAAACTTTACGGTGACAACTTCTTTACAAGCATGTTCAACTACCGATACGGCTTCATTTGATTTTGAAATTGGTCCTGACATACCTGTTATTTCAGGTGAAAGTTGTGTGGTATCAGGAACAAATTATGACTATGCCATTGTTTCTGAAGGAGCAGCAAGTGCAGATGTAACCATTACTTCTGGAGGAGGCACTGTTTCTACTCAAAGTATAGAGTTGCCCGGAACATTCAATTTCACTGCTATCAATGAGGACTTTACTATTGGAGTAGTGACGTATTCTGCCAGTGGGTGTGCATCTTTGCTTGAAACTTTAGATGTTAAGGTAAAACCAATAGCTATTATTAATAGAGGACCTCAGGCATGTGGAGATAATCCAGAAGTAACATTTACTACTTCTACTACTGGAACCGTTGATGGTTATCAATGGGAATATCCTTCAACTTGGTCTTTAGTCAATGGAGGCGGAAGCTCCAATAATTTTGTAACGTTGAGATTGGATGGAGAAGAAGGAGATGTTAGTGTCACACCAGCTAACAATGGCTGTTTTGGAGATAAGGTTACTTTAAACGTGCCTAGTGGTAGCTTGAATGTCCTTACCTCATTGCAAGAACCTTTTCCTGGCTTTTTAATAGCGACAGCTACCTCTGAAACCCCATTGATAATGACATGGTATTATGGAAAGACAGAGGGTTCTGTGGCAGATTGCAATGGAACATTGTATGAACCTTCAGACGATACTCCTACGACTTATGCTATCAAGCAATATATTCCAACTGTAACTACTTGGTTAGGGTTAAGAGTCACTGATCCAATTACGGGATGTTCTAAATGTTATGTTTTCAATCCAGCTGAAGAAGGAGGACAAAATGGCAAGGTCGGAGTTGGAAATGAAGCTCAAAAGAATACAATGACTATAAATACAAGTTTTGACATCAAGGCTTTTCCAAATCCAACAAGTAGTATTTTGAACATTGTGGTGCCGTCTTCGGAAAAAGTCGAAGGTTTGGTATTGGTTAACTCTCAAGGAAAAGAGGTATTTAGAAAAAGATCTTCAAACAATAAGGAACAAATAGATGTTTCAAATTATGCAAAGGGTCTTTACTTCTTATATGTGCAAACCGCAAAAAGAGGTTTTGCCATGAAGAAAATAATAATAGAATAAATTGTTGAATAGGTTGTTGGAATATTCTGGCGACCTATTTTTTACTCACTTGATATGGTGTAAAACTGAAAAGTCACTTGGAAACAAGTGGCTTTTTTTATGTTATGGAAATGTTGTTTTGAATAAAGAAAAGCAACTATAACGATTTCGGAGACATAATTGTAAGATTTTCTGAGTTTTAAGTGTAAATATTGATGAAAAGCTATGTCTTTTTTAAAACTGTTTTTTACTTTTATTCTAGGAACCCCTTTTACGGTTGAAACCGTATATACTTTAATTATGATTAAAACCAACAAACATTATATTTATGAAAAAACTAACTACCCTCACCCTGATTTTTTTTATCACAATGACGTTATTTGCTCAAGACGCAAGAGTAATAGGTTATTTGCCTACTTATAGGTTTTCGGTAAGCAATCAAATAGATTATTGCAAATTGACGCATTTGAATCTCAGTTTTGCGAACCCGGATAGTGCGGGTAACATTGTCATGGCTCCTATCAATGCTGTGGTAACCGATGCATTGAATGACAATCCAGACATAATTATCATGATATCCTTGGCAGGAGCAGGATTGACGGCACAACAGGCAAGTGATTGGTCAAATTTAATTGACAACCCTGCAAATAGACCTGCATTTATAGCAAAGATCGTAAACTACGTTATATCCAATAATCTGGATGGAGTGGATGTGGATTTGGAATGGGACCATGTTACAAGTGGCTATAGTGATTTTGTCATTGAATTGGATGCAGCTTTGGACGTCCATGGTAAAATGATTACGGCTGCACTCCCCAATCAAACACTTTTTTCCAACATAACTACGGCCGCTCTCGATGCATTCGACTTCATTAACATTATGTCTTATGATGGAACTGGCCCATGGAACCCTTCCTCTCCTGGACAGCACAGTTCCTATGCCTTTTCTCAAAATGGAATCGATTTTTGGAACAATACGGTAGGAATTGCTGGAGATAGGCTTAATTTGGGCCTTCCTTTCTATGGGTATGACTTTGTCAATTCAACCACGGTAAATGCCGTGACATATAGTCAAATGGTTGCTTCAAATACCAGTTATGCCGATATGGACAATGTTGGCAATGCCTATTACAATGGGAGACCTACCATGGAATCGAAAATAGAATTGGCCAACAATCTGGTAGGAGGTGTCCTAATTTGGGAAATAGGACAAGACGCCTTCAATGAATACTCTCTTCTGGAAACGATACACAGCAAGTATACGTCATTGGGAGTAATCACATCCGGATTGTGTGGAAACTCACTATCTGTTGAAGATTTAAGTGGATCAAGAAAAATAGAAATATACCCCAATCCAACCTCAAATGACATAACCATTGCAAACTTAAAGACGAGACAAGGTTACGTCATTTACAATATCATTGGAGAAAAAGTAATGGAAGGCAACATTGTGGAGATGGAGAGAATAAATGTTCGCAAGTTAAAGGGAGGCATGTATTTCATAAAGTTTGAAAATGGAGCTTCTGTGAAGTTAATAAAGCAATGATGAATTTTTCATCGGATACCAATTAATAAAAAAGAAATGATCTTGAATGTGATGTGTTCAGGAGCATTTCTTTTTATGAGTTTTAATTTGTAGTTATGTCAGATGCATTTTATTAGCCAGTAAATTCAAAATACAAATGAGATTACTTTACTTCAATGCCTTTTTCAATGTTATAGCAAGCATTGCCATTTTTCACCATATATGTTTTTTGCATTCCTTTTAGGACACCATCCAATGATTTGGAACTTAAACAATCCTTTATGGTGGAGCCAGTACATCCATAGCTGTCAGAGAATTTATAACAATCATCTCCCCAAACGGTATCGGTCCGTTTTGTATAATAGGTGGTGAAATCGTTGGACTCAAAGGTTTTGTTGTCATAGTATACGATCTTGAATCCAGGGTTTTGGCCATGATTTGGACTAATGCCAGGAGCGCTTATGGCTATTTCCTGTATTTGTCCTTCATTGTCATAGATGCGTCTAAGCTCATCCATATGCGTATGCCCATAAAAAATACCGGAAATGGTCTTTTCATAGGTTTTTGTGTATCCACGAAATATAGATAATAGACTATCGCTTTCCCACATTTTTTTAGGTTTCCAAGGAGATGGACAACTGGAACAAGCTTTGGCTTCAGTTGTAGGAGATGCGCAATAAGCATCTATTCCGGGAGGAATGTGCATCATGAGGTAGGCTTTTTCATTGTTGCTTTGAGCAGCAAGGAGTTCCTTGCCTACCCATTGCATCAAAGTATCGCTTCGTCTTTGTTTTTCTTTTGGATCTACTGGTACGTACTGTCCTTGACTGCTATCCTTGAAATAGTTTCTTCCAAGAATGATGGTGTTCATTGCTATGATGCGCAATCCAGGTATAGGACTTGCAGAATAATATCCATATTCTGGATGGGGGTTTGAGAGCATTTTTGCATTGGGGGCAGGATAGTTGAGAGTACTTGGAACCAGTGAAAAAGGAGTCTTTCCTTGATAATCCGTAAATGTATGATAGTCCCCGCCCAAGGCATCATTGTTGCCTGGAGCATAAAAGAGAGGAGTCTTTCCAACCAATTGCTTGAGGTCAGTTAGAATTTTGGAAATATTGGCATCATGCTCTTTACCGGAATCGGGATTATGGTCTGGAAGGTCACCTGTGTAGATCACGAATTGTGGAGGAGGTGTTTGTCTTAAAACGGCTGCAATTTTTTGCTTTGCCGCATTCCACAGGTTCATTCCCGTATCGTCACCTTCATTGGTGTCTTTGCTATAGGTGTTTAAATGAATGTCAGCCAAAAACAAGAAATATGGGTTTGCGTCCGAAAGACAATTTGATTTGGAAATTTCTGTAACAACAGGAGGTTCTTTCTTTTCGTCTTTACAAGATGTAAAGGCAATCAAAATGAAGGGCAGTAATAATGGAATTTTGAAATTAAATGGATTAATCGTCATGATGTAATGGTTTTAAATACTTGGAAGGCGTATGCAATACGCACACAATTTAAGCAATTACTCGTAAAATGAGGAGAGTGTTTTTACGTGTTTAGTTAAATACGCAATTATTCTTGTTTTTCCAAGGGCAATTCAAAATCAAAAATGAAAAACAGTGTTTTTCCTGTATGATTAACAGGGTTTTTCCCGTTAAAAAATATATGTGATTGAAGTAATTTTAATGTTCACAATTTTCGCTACTAATCCATACCTCTACCCTCATGATTTACGAAGTGTTACAAGTCGTTACAGAAGAAGTCAACAATTATCTTAATGCGAATGCTGTTACTTTGGAGAATATTGCCAATGTGGAACAGGAAGGAGAAGGAGATTCCAGCGGAGTCATTTTGACCCTGCTTAGCATGAAGGAAGAATTCACATTGAAAAATCAATCCAACTATCAAATAAATGGTACGGAAGTAAATTATAAGAATCCCAAGGTAAACTTGAACCTGTACATCCTTTTTAGTGCCAACAATGCAACTTACAAAGAATCTTTGAAAAGTATTTCGAAGATCATGCAATTCTTTCAAGGAAAAAGAATCTTTACACAAGCCAATACCAGTTTTTTGAGAGAAGGAGACATGCTAGATGTCAAGGACTTCAAATTCATTGTCGACCTGTTCACACCTTCATTCGAAGAACTTAACTTCATATGGGGAACACTTGGTGGAAAACAATATCCGTCAGCCATTTACAAGATATCATTAATAGAAATAGAAAGAGATACGATACTCAAGAAGGGAGCTGTCATCTCTGGACTGGACAATGAATTAAACAGCAACTAAAATGTATTATAGATCTCTATTCAATTTTAACATACACCACGGTTATTTTTTGGATAACGGGCAAGAGAAGTTCTTGCCACCTCCAAACAACAACAATGGCATGAGTGATGCAGACAAGGAGGAAGCATTGAAGAAATACGACTTTTCGGAATATATGAGGATAAAGCCTACCAAGGCTACACAAAAACTGTTGAAGAATCACCGCATGTTGATGAAGGTGAACAAGCAGGGATTCACGGTGGTGGTGGATACGCAGAAAGTACAAGACAAATATGAACCCATCATTCCGTTGCAGGATGAGTTGACGCTAACCTTCGAGTTGCAAGCTACGGACAATTATTTCTACAACTATACCAATGTAACAAACCTTACCAACAACAGGATGTATTTGTTTACCAATGTGAAACCAAGTGCACAAGGCAGCTTTGAGAATGTTTTTGAAAACAATGGAGGATTCGTAGATGGTAGCTTCCTGTTGAAAGAACAGGCAACCAGAGATCTGGTACGGGCAATGGCGGAAGATGATGAACAATTTACAACCGTCACCAGCCAATTTTCATTGGCAAACAGCATTCGACTCATAGAGGAAGATGATACGCTGACCAACAATGAAAAGGAAGATGAAATAGAACTTTTGCTAAATGGAACAATCCAAAGGCGAAAGAAAAAAAGCGTCGTAGGTTACGTAAGACTCACCATAAAGGGAGATGCTCCAACAGACAATTTGTTGGAATTCGATGGAGATGATCAATACATGTTGGAGAACACGCCGGAATTTACGGTGAGTTTTCTGAATTTGAAGACCTTTTGGCGTTTCATAAGTCTATCGGACGATGCAATACTCACGACAAAAAACAGGAAATGGTCGTCCAGAAACGGGTTTGTAGAAATCACGAATTCGGATTTCAATCCAGATGGCCTAGATCCTCCAGATACCGATCCCGAAGACTATATGTTCCCCAACCCAACAATAGACATTATCAAAGAGGAGAATAATAAATATTATTCAGAAATATTCATTTAAAACTAAATATTTAAAATTATGACAGCTTACAAAACACCAGGAGTCTATGTGGAGGAAATTGTGAAATTTCCGCCCTCGGTAGCTCAAGTAGAAACGGCTATTCCTGCCTTTATAGGGTATACGGAAAAGGC
>JAHDHI010000085.1 GCA_020631395.1 Bizionia sp. | reverse complement strand
AAATGACAAACTTGGAGGACAGCACAAAGTTCCAAGACTATCAAATACAAGACATTATATAGAAGATCTATTGAAATTAAATTCTTAATCATTTTACCATTCATCGATGAACAACTGTTCGGTTTCGAGTTTTTATTACGATGAAATACTATTCTTTTCGTTTATCGATTCTTACCAAAACCTCATAAGTGTTAAAATTTAAAATATTAACATTTTAATCGAGAATATTTTACAAAAACAACATTTTTATTAAGATATATTTACTGAATATCATAAAATTAATAATTATCGACAAAATACATATTGTAAAATATACGAAATCGAATATTAGTGCTTTTGGTCTAAAAAATACGCCATAACTTGCAGTGTTACATTACTTTCGTGTAATAAACCAATTGTTCCTAGCGAGATGAAAAAACACATTTTGACATTAGCCCTTTTATTTTCAGTTAGTCTTATTTTTGCCCAAGATTCCTCAGAAGATTTTTCTGCTGAAAATTTAACCAACACGTTCAATTTTTCAAACTCTGAAGATGCAATAGACGCAAATGGATTTGACTATACCACCATAGACGCAGGAACGAACACCAAATATTCTGAGTTTGGTTCTGGTTTTTTCATGAACAAATTCATAATGGTGTCATCGAAGAAATTAGGAGGTCTCGCCAGAACAGACAAAAACACCAATGAAGGTTTTAAAAACTTATTTTGTCTAGATGTTAAAAAAGACGGTTCTTTGAAAATGCCCTTGTTGTTTTCAAGAATTATAAATACCAAAGGTAACGAAGATCAAATTTCCTTTTCTCCAGACGAAAAAACAATGTATTTCACAAGGGCTTCCTTGGACAATTCTTTAGTATACAAACTTTACAAGGTTACTTTAGAAGAAGACTCCCACGGAAACTGGATTGACCAACAATTATTGGATGTAAATCAAGAAGATTACTCTATTGAGAATCCGCATGTAAGCAAAACTGGTGATCAATTATATTTCTCTTCCAATATGCCAGGAGGCATGGGAGGCTATGATTTGTATGTTTCCGACATAAAGACCGATGGAACTTTAGGAACCCCTAAGAATTTAGGAAACAAGATCAATACCGCATACGATGACAAATACCCAACATTGTCTTTAGATGGCGAACACCTTTACTTCTCCTCCAAAGGACACAGAAACATTGGTGGATTTGACGTATTTAAAAGTAAAGTAACAAGAGAAGGATATAGAGCCCCTAGAAATCTAGGAAATACCATTAACACAAAAAATGATGAAGTGGCCTATTTTATGGTTTCGGAAAACAAGGGCTATTTAAGCTCCAACAAAGCTTCAGGAAAAGGAAGTTATGATGTCTATAGATTCTCTTTCAATAAAATATCTCAAAGCATACAAGGAAACGTATTGGATTTAGAAACAAAAATACCTTTACCCAATACACTAGTCATCTTACTAAACGAAGAAGGAGAAGAATTAGAAAGACAAGTAACTGGTGAAAATGCGACTTATACCTTTAACGTTGCCCCTTTTGAAAAATATACCATCAAAACAAACAAAGATGGTTTTGAAGACGCAACCATAGCTTTCTCTTCTGACAAAGGAAATGATACCATCTATGAAAAGGACTTGAAACTAGAGGCCACCGTAGCTGTTATCGAAGAAGTTGAAGACAAGTTAATGATCACTGTTGAAAACATCTATTTTGATTATGCAAAATGGAGCATCAAACAAGAATCTTTTATCGCATTGAACAAAATATTAACTGTTCTTGACGAGAACACTGATATGAAAATTGAAATTAATGCACACACAGACAATAGAGGCAATGAAAGTTACAACTTAAACTTATCTGAAAAACGTGCTGCTTCTACTATGAAATACTTAATTGAAAAAGGCATTGACACCAGTCGTTTAATCTCTAAAGGTTATGGAGAAACCAAGCCTTTGACAGATTGCAAAACGGACTGTACCAAAGCTGAACATCAATCCAATAGAAGGATAGAGTTTATTATCTTAAACTAAACTACAAGTAGGCTATTAATCATTTTTTCTATAATTAGAACCACTCTTAACAATTGTAATTAAGAGTGGTTTTTTTAATGATTTTAAGTCTCTCAGATGAGTAATCTTCCCCGTTAATCTTCAAACGGAAAGATGTCAGCCATATCTAGTAAAACGAAAAAACCTTGGGCTTTCTCAAAATTATGATAAAGATTCCTGTAACCTTTTCAATTGAGACCGTATCTTACTAGAAACAAACTTTCAATTATGGAATCATTTATCGGTTTTGGGGAGATACTGGCCCTTTTAATTATTGTATCAGGGGTAACAATCTTTTTTTTTCATAAAGCAAGACATTTGGAACGTATGGCACAAATTGAACGCAACCAACTCAATGGCAACGAAGATTCATTGAAAAAAAACTATCTAGACATAAAATTTGGAATGCTTATGATTGGTTTAGGACTAGGAATGTTCATAGCTTGGATATGGGAACGCATCGATCGATCATCCAATACTGAGTACGCAACCTATCCTGCCTTTATGCTGTTCTTTGGAGGCATAAGTCTCTTGCTTTCTTATTTCGTGGCAAGGAGGTTAAATAAAAGACGTTAAGTAATCCCATACGCCATTTATAATGGAAAGCGAATACTTACAAAAGGTATTGAATGGAGACATTAAATCATTTTCATACTTCGTCAAGACCTATCAAAATGTAGCATATGGCGTTGCGATGTCCATTGTCAAATCCGATGGCAAGGCCAAAGATGTCGTACAGGAGAGTTTCATTCTTGCTTACAATGGATTATCCTCATTCAAGGAGCAATCAAAGTTTTCCACATGGCTATATAGAATCGTCGTAAACAAGAGCTTGAGAATTCTTGAAAAAGTATGGATGACCTTATGCAAAACTACGCGGACAACGGTCGCAAGGACATTGAAAGTCCATTTACTGGAGCCGTATTGGTTGCTAAAAATGGAACAATGTTATTCAACAATGCATACGGATTGAAAAATAGGAAAAACAACATTCCCAACTCAATAGACACAAAGTTCCCAATAGGCTCCGTAACCAAACAATTCACAGCAATGTTGGTAATGCAAATGGTCGAGGAAGGTTCACTAGGATTAAAAGATTTGATATCGACTCACCTCGATTACTTGCCAAAAGCTTTTGCAGATCGCATCAACATCCATCAATTGTTGTCTCATACTTCCGGCTTGCCACATTACGAGGGGATCATAAATACGAGAATGAGCAAAGATACCTTTGCTAAAGACACATACACGCCAAGGGAACTTGCTATTTTGGTGAGCAATGTAAAATTGATTCATGAACCAGGAACGGAATTTTATTATAGCAGCTTGGGTTATATGCTCTTGGGAGCAATCTTGGAAGAGGTTAGTGGAAAAACCTTTTCTGAATTGTTAAAAGTAAAAATCACAAAACCTCTAGGGCTTGAACATACCGGATTCGCATCCAATGAATTCATCAAAAAAGAAACTGCCAAAGGCTACATCTTCAAAGAAGACGAAACTTTCAAAATGATCTTCATGAAGTATGGAGGTGATTTCCATGAAGCCCCTCCTAGAGATCAATCCAACACCTTCTCTACAGGTGGCATACATTCTACCGTTGGAGATTTGTTCATTTGGAGTGAAGCCATTAGAAATCATAGATTGTTATCTCCTGAGTTGACAAAAAAAATGTTGTCTCCGAACAAACGAGGCCATGGCTATGGCTGGGTGAGGAATTGGAGCGACATCTTGGAGAGAAACACAAAAGTCCGACTGTATTCTCACACAGGATCAACATTCGGACATGCTTCCATAGTTGCTTTGTTCGATGATGGCACAACCATCATTCTTACCTGCAATGTCAATAGAATCAAGGTTCAAAAGATTGTACATCAGTTGTATTTGTCTGCGCACGGACTTGAAGACGTATATGGATTGAATGGGTATCCAGATAGAAACTCCTTGTCTGGCTTCGAAAAGCACGGAGGCATGCAGGCATTGAACTCCTATTTCGAAAGATTATCCTATCTATGCGGCTACGAGGTTAAACCATCTGAAGGATCCATAGTTCAGATCACATCTCTTTATTACAAAAACGACTGAAACAAAACAGGGGATAGTCTTAAAAATGCTTATATGAAAAGTTACAGGCCAAATGAAGAATCCATCAATCAATTGGGATACAAAGTCCTAAAGAACAACTGCAACAAAGCCATCGACATCTTTATGGACAACACCAAATTACATCCTAGCTCTGCAAATGCATGGGATAGCCTAGGTGAAGCCTACTTTGAATGCGAAAATTATTCAAGTGCAGCAAAAAGCTTCTCGAAAGCCGTAGAATTGGCAAAACCACTTAATGGGAATAGATTGAAATCATTTCAAGACAATTTACAAAAGGCAAGAAAAGCACTGTAATTTCTTGTATTAGGAATGGTTTCAAAAATCAAATCTGTTTGACACTTTTACCGATTAGCCTCTAACAGAAAGCCATTTCCATAGTTAACTATGGAAATGGCTTTAGGTCATTATTTCAATACTTTTTTCTTCTATGAAACTGCTTTCAATTTTTTTATGGTCGTTTTGGACAACTTCTGCTCTGCATAGGCCTTCGTGATATTTAACTTTTTAGTCTCGCTTCCAGGAAGTTCGAACATGGCATCTGTCAATATCTCCTCACAAAGTGAACGCAACCCACGAGCTCCAAGCTTATATTCTATAGCCTTGCCTACTATGTATCCTAAAGCACCATCGGTTATGCTCAAATCAATCTCATCCATTGCAAACAATTTCTTATACTGCTTTACAATTGCATTCTTTGGCTCAGTAAGTATAGCCCTCAACGTGTTTTCATCCAATGGATTCATATGCGCCAACACAGGTAGCCTACCTATGATTTCCGGTATTAGACCAAAGTCTTTCAAATCCTTTGGAGTGATATACTGCAACAAGTTGTCTTGATCCACTACATCGTCCGACATGGAGGCACTATATCCAACCGCTTGCATATTCAAACGTTTAGAAATAACTCGATCTATTCCATCAAAAGCTCCTCCAGCTATAAACAAGATATCTTCCGTATTTACTTCTATGAACTTTTGATCAGGATGCTTACGACCTCCTTTTGGCGGCACGTTTACAACGGTGCCTTCCAAGAGTTTCAACAACGCTTGCTGAACTCCTTCTCCAGATACATCTCTAGTTATCGACGGATTATCACTCTTACGTGCAATTTTATCTATCTCATCTATAAAAACAATTCCCTTTTCTGCCTTTTCCAGATTGTAATCGGCTGCTTGCAATAGTCGTGTCAATATGCTTTCGACATCCTCTCCCACATAACCTGCTTCGGTCAATACAGTGGCATCCACTATTGCCAAAGGAACATTTAGCATCCTAGCTATGGTTTTAGCCATTAACGTTTTCCCTGTACCGGTTTGTCCGACCATGATGATGTTGGATTTTTGAATCTCTATGTCATCATTCGTAGGCGCTTGCAATAAACGTTTGTAGTGATTGTATACCGCTACGGACATTACTTTTTTAGTAAATTCCTGACCTATTATATACTCATCCAAAAAGTCTTTTATTTGCTGCGGCTTACGCAACATCAATTCTGCGGACAACTCACTGTTGTCGCTTTGCTTGGACTCTTCCACTACTATACCGTGTGCTTGTTCTATGCATCTATCGCATATATGGGCATCCAACCCAGCAATCAATAGACTGGTTTCTGGTTTCTTTCTGCCACAAAACGAACATTCTAATTCTTCCTTTGCCATTTTTTAATTTTCTTATGTTGCCAATAACCAACTATGCCTCTCCATTTAATGGAGGAGACAACTCATTATCTACTCTCGAGTTAAAATCTCATCAATCATTCCATACTCCTTTGCCTTATCTGCCTTCATCCAGTAATCACGATCACTATCCTTATACACTTTGTCGTAATCCTGTCCAGAATGCTTACTGATGATCTTATACAATTCTTCTTTCAAGATCAAAATTTCCCTCGCTGTGATCTCTATGTCACTGGCCTGTCCTTGAGCTCCTCCCAATGGCTGGTGGATCATAACGCGAGAATGCGTCAAACCACTACGCTTGCCCTTTTCTCCTGCACACAACAAAACTGCTCCCATAGAAGCAGCCATACCCGTACAAATCGTAGCTACGTCAGGTTTTATGAACTGCATTGTATCGTAAATCCCCAAACCAGCGTAAACACTTCCTCCTGGAGAGTTGATGTAAATTTGAATGTCCTTGGAAGCATCAACGCTTTCCAAAAACAACAATTGAGCTTGAATGATGTTTGCCACTTGGTCGTTGATTCCCGTTCCCATAAAAATGATTCTATCCATCATCAAACGAGAGAACACATCGAAAATCGCTATATTCATCTGGCGTTCTTCAATAATATTTGGTGTCAAATTTGTTGGATACATACTACTGATGATCTTATTGTAGTACATACTATTTATGCCTTGGTCCTTTATTGCAAATTTTTCGAATTCTTTTCCGTAATCCATACTTGGTTTTGATTTTTATTTAAACTAAAAGCGTTGAATCCATAAAGAATTCAACGCTTAAAGATAATGATTATTCTTTAATGGAACGAAGCTTATTTGTCGCCATAAACTTCTTTAACAAACTTATCGTATGTTAACTCCTTGCTTTTCACATTAGCTTTTTCCTTGTAAAGGTTTAGCAGTTTTTGACTTACTACTTGTTCAGACAAACGCTTTACCTCATCTTGATTGGACAATACACGCGCTGCGATGTCATCCAACTCTTTTTCTGAAGGGTTCATTTGCCCAAATTGTGCCATTTGCATTTTAATCATCCCCTTAGCGTTTTCTTTAACGTCTTCGAAGTCTATTTTAATGTCGTTGGCTTCCATCAACTTACCTTCAATCAATTGGTAACGCAAGCTTTTTTCGGATTTCTCATATTCTTCTTTCGCTTGGGCTTCATCCAATTCTTTTTCTCCTGCAGTTTGCATCCATTTTTGAAGAAACTCCGATGGCAGGTCAAATTTAGTGTTGTCCACCAAATATTCCGTAACGTCGTTCAATAACTTCTGATCGGACTGTTGTACAAATTGCTTTTCTGCATCTTCTTTTATCTTCGTCTTTAACTCCGTTACTGATTTTACAGTATCTTTCCCAAATAGCTTGTCAAACAACTCTTGGTCCAAATCTGCTAGCTCACGTTGGTTGACCTCAGTTATCGTAAAGGTAACGTCAATGTCCAAACCGTGTACTTTGTCGTGCTCTAACTTGAGTGCGTGTTGCAATTCATGCTCATCGTCATAAAGTCCTTTTGTCTTCAATGCAACTACATCACCAACCTTTGCTCCTACGAACTTCTTTTCTGTTGCTTTCCCTTTGAATTTATCCAAAGTCAAAGTCACGGTATTCTCTATTTCTTCTTCCGCATTGGCATAGGTTCCGGTAATTTCACTGTCCTTCTCTACAACATCTTGAGAGATCAATTTCCCGTATTGCTTCTGAATACGCTCTATTTGTTCATCTATCATCTTGTCATCTGCAATGATCTTATAGTGCGTAATTGCCTTTTTACCTTTTAAGTCCACAGTGAATTCTGGTGCTAACCCCAATTCAAATTCAAAAGAAAAATCATCAGAATCCCAATTGATCTCATCTTGTGGCTTTGGGAGTGGTTGACCTAGGACATCCAACTTTTCTTCAGTTAGATATTTATTTAAAGCATCTTGAAGCAATTTGTTTACTTCATCTACCAATACTGCCTTACCGTATTGTTTTTTAACCATCCCCATTGGCACATGACCTTTTCTAAAACCAGGAATGTTTGCTGTTTTCCTATAATCCGTCAAGATTTTTTCTACTTTATCGCTATAATCGTTTTTAGCAATATCAACTTTTACTACAGCATTTAATGCATCAATATTTTCTCTTGTAATATTCATTTTGAATAATATATAATTTTTAATAACTAAAAATGGAGTGCAAAAATACCATTTTTTTGCACTCCATCAAAGATTTTAATAACTTGAATTACAATACTATATTTTACTCTTTTTATCCGTACTCAAAAAAGAATGCAACAAAGACTGCAATATGGATAGGAGTATGCTAAATATAATTGCCGACCACAAGCTACTTACCGAAAAGCCATCTATTAATTTATCGGCCAACAATATGATCAATGCGTTTATTATTATTAGAAACAGACCCAATGTAACTATTGTTATTGGCAAAGTCAAAATGATCAATATGGGTTTTATTACAAGATTCAATAGAGACAATACCACTGCCACGATTATTGCTGTAATGTAACCGTCCACAGCCACACCGTTCAACACTTTCGAAAGTATGACTACCGCTATTGCATTTAACAGAAGGCGAATTATTAACTTCATATGATTTGATTAATTGATTTGTTCAAATTTCAATTTACAAAATTAATAACAGCTTCATAAAAATCGGCGGGATTTTCTGCATGCAACCAATGCCCTGCTTTTTCTATCGTTCCAATTCTTGCTTGCGGAAAATGAGACCTTATTATGGCTTCGTCTTGATGTCCTATATATTCACTTTTATCTCCTCTTAAAAACAACACGTCCCCTTCAAATTTAGAATGCACCGGCAAAGCTTCACCTACTTCACCGACATTGTCTGCCAGCACGTCCAAATTAATGCGCAATGCCAATTGCCCCTTTTCCATCCAATACAAGTTCTTTAGTAAAAATTGCCTCGTTCCAAAATCTGGAACATAACTGGACAGCTCTTCATCTGCTTTGCCTCTACTTTTTATCGTTTCAAAATCCAATGTCTTCAAGCCATTTAAAATGGCGTCATGATGTATTGGGTAAAAACGAGGTGAAATGTCAGCAATCACAAGCTTCGACACCAATTCTGGGTATTGTGTCGCAAACAGCATTGCCGTCTTGCCTCCCATTGAATGTCCTAGCAAAATAACATCTTCAAGCTTATGTTCATCACAATAGGCCTTCAAATCTTCGACCAAAACCTCATAATTGAATTCGGCATCGTGAAAGCTTCTTCCATGATTGCGCTGATCTACCAAATGCAATTGAAACTCATTTTCGGAAAATTTCCTTCCCAATGTCTTCCAATTGTCGCTCATTCCCAAAAAACCATGTAGGATCACAAATGGCTTTCCTTCTCCCAATATATTAGAGTGCAAATGCATTTTTATGATTTTAACTTGTGAAGATACTTGGCTATTGCATTTTCTACTCCCAAATACAAGCTTTCGGAAATCAAGGCGTGCCCTATGGATACTTCCAACAACCCAGGGATGCTTTCTTTGAAAAATTGAATGTTGTCCAATGACAGATCATGTCCAGCATTTACCCCCAACCCCAAAGTATTCGCCAAAACAGCACAATCCACATAGGGCTGTATTGCTTTTTCATTTCCTAAACCGTATTGGTGAGCAAAGGCTTCCGTATACAACTCGATCCTATCCGTGCCCGTTTCTTTTGCGCCTTCTATTTGACTGAGGTCTGGGTCTACGAATATGGACGTTCTAATACCGTTTTGCTTGAACTCCTGTATCATCTCAACCAGAAATCCCTTGTATGCAATCGTATCCCAACCAGCATCACTTGTAAGCGCATCGACAGCATCTGGCACCAAGGTCACCTGTGTCGGTTTTATTGCTAAAACCATATCCACAAACTTTGGATTCGGGTTTCCTTCTATATTGTATTCCGTATGCACCACTGGTTTCAAATCATACGCATCTTGATAGCGTATGTGTCGTTCATCTGGCCTAGGATGTATTGTAATTCCTTGTGCTCCAAAACGCTGTGCATCCGTAGCAAATTGCATCACATTTGGAGTATCTCCCCCACGGGAGTTTCTTAAAGTGGCTATCTTGTTTATATTTACGCTCAACTTTGTCATCTTACCTGAATTTATAGGCAAAAATACAAAGTAGAACAACGGTTTTATACTATTTTTTAATTAATTTGCATAATTCTAAATAGAAACAATGAATCTCTCAGAATTTATAATAAACGATATAAAACCACTTGCAAACACTGATAGCGTAAGTGATTTGCAGTTGTTGTTCAATCAATTGACCTATTCGCACATTCCCATTAAAAATGAAGACGACGTCTATTTGGGTTGCCTTTCTGAAAATGATGCACATTGTTTTGAAAGTGGCAAATACATTAAAGATTGCAATTATGCAGTCGAAGGTTTTTTTGTACGTGAAGAAACCAATTGGTTGGATGTCTTGGAGTCTTTTGCCCAAAACTCAACCAACATCATGCCGGTTTTAAGTCACCAGAACACCTATTTAGGGTATTACGAACTCAATGACATCATAAGCCTATTCAATGAAACACCATTTTTCTCTGAAGCTGGAGCAATATTGATTGTCGAAAAAGGTCTATTGGACTATTCTTTTAGCGAAGTGAGTCAAATCATTGAATCCAACAATGGGAAGTTGCTTGGGGCTTTCATTTCAAAAATTGAGAATGATGTCGCTCAAATAACATTGAAGATTGGGAATACCAGTTTAAATGACATCATGCAAACCTTTAGGCGTTATAGTTACAATGTTATTTCCGGGCATGAGGAAGACAGTTACTTGGAAAGCTTGAAAGAACGTTCCGATTATTTAAACAAATACCTTAATATGTAACTATGAAGGTAGCCATATATAGTCAATATTACAAAAGTAAATCCCAAGATTCACTTGAGACTTTGCTTGATACGCTTTTAAAAAGAAAAATATCCATTTTCATAGAGGCATCCTTTCTCGAGCATTTGAATTCCGTCTTGAACATTGCCCCTGAAATAAGTGCCTTTTCCAAACTTGATGATTCTTTCGACCTATTGATAAGTGTTGGAGGCGATGGCACCATATTAAGAGCCATAACTTATGTCCAGGATCTGAACATTCCCATCGTTGGAATCAATACCGGAAGATTGGGTTTTCTCGCAACGATACAAAACGACGGCATAGAAAAAGCCATACAACAGATAATGGACAAGGATTACACCATATCCAAACGCACATTGCTATCCATTGAAACATCTCCTGAAAACAGTGACATCAAAGAATTGAGCTTTGCTTTGAATGAAATTGCTGTCAGCAGAAAAAATACGACTTCCATGATTACCGTGGAAACACGTTTGAATGGTGAATATCTAACCTCCTATTGGAGTGATGGATTAATCATTTCCACACCTACGGGTTCCACTGGTTATTCATTAAGTTGTGGTGGCCCTGTGATAACACCTGACACCACGAGTTTAATCTTGACTCCAATAGCTCCTCACAATCTAAGTGCCAGACCTTTGGTCATTGAAGATTCTACCACGATAGAATTAAAGGTTAGTGGTAGGGAGGACAATTATTTGGTTTCTCTGGATTCTAGAATTGCGACCTTGTCCAACGAAACCATAATTACCATAAAGAAAGCTCCATTCACCATCGCCATGATAGAACTCAACGACGAAAGTTTCCTCGATACACTTCGCAAAAAACTACTATGGGGAGAAGATAAACGCAATTAAACAATAAATTAAGCTAAAAACTGTTTTTAATCATAACTATTTGATTCAAATTATCATAGGCTAATCTTATTTATTATATTTGCAAACTTTTGAAGATTTATGAGGTATTTAACCATTTTATTAATAACGTTTTTAAGCATTCAATCCAGCAATGCCCAAATACACGAAATAGGGATATTTGCCGGTGGAAGCAACTTTATCGGAGATGTAGGGGCTACCAACTACATAGCTCCCAATCAATTGGCTATTGGCGGGGTATACAAATGGAACAGAAGTCCAAGACATTCCTATAGGGTATCTTTGACTTTCACGGAGTTGGAAGGCATAGACAAGGATTCTGACGACCCAGGTAGAATCATTAGAGGTTATGAATTCAACAATCAAATCATAGAGATTTCCGCTGGTATGGAATTTACGTTTTTCGATTTCGACCTTCACAATGGAGGAAATGTTTCTACTCCTTATCTATATACGGGCGTTAGTTTTACCAAATATGACAATTACTTTTTTTCCGGTGGAGAAATCCGATCTGAGGACACCACGAGTAAAACATTCGGAATTCCCATGGTTCTAGGCTACAAGACCTCTATTTCCAATAAGCTCATTCTTGCTCTAGAGGTTGGTGCCAGATATACCTTTACTGATGAAATAGACGGCAGCGTCCCAGACACCAAGGAGAATATTGAAACCCTTAGTTTTGGAAATGTTAATAATAATGATTGGTATACCTTTACAGGAATAACATTAACCTATACCTTTGGAAGAAATCCATGTTATTGTAATTATTGAAAGTGAATTTAACTAATATAAACACCAAACAACTACCTAAACACATTGCCATAATTATGGACGGTAATGGCCGTTGGGCAAAACAAAAAGGAATGCTTAGAGCCTTTGGTCATGAAAATGGCACAAAGTCTGTTCGCGAAACTGTCGAAGCCTGTGCTGAATTGGGTATAGAAAACTTAACTCTTTATGCCTTTTCCACCGAAAATTGGAACAGGCCAAAATTGGAAGTCGATACTTTGATGAAGCTACTCGTATCCTCTTTGAAAAAAGAAATCAAAACACTTTTGGACAACAACATCAAACTCTCTGCCATTGGAAACCTAAAGTCCTTACCAAAAAAAGTCTTACGGGAGCTAAATGAAGTTATCGAAAACACGAAGGACAACAAAAGAATGACCCTAACCCTTGCTCTTAGCTATGGTTCCAGAGAGGAATTGTTAAATACAGTGAAAGAAATAAGTATTAAAGTTAAAAATAATATAATTTCTCCAGAAAACATTGATGAATCGATTATTAATGAGCATCTTTACACGCGAAATTTACCAGACGTGGATTTACTGATAAGAACCAGTGGAGAACAACGTATAAGTAACTTTTTGCTGTGGCAAATAGCCTATGCCGAATTATACTTTACACCTATACTTTGGCCAGATTTTAAAAGGCTGCATTTATATGATGCCATAATTGAATATCAAAAAAGAGAAAGACGGTTTGGGAAAACAAGTGAACAAATTAGCTAAACAATTACCATTGAAAACATTTTTACAATACGCTCTAATTGCAATACTTGCAATTAGTACTTTTAATACGCAAGCTCAAAACCTATCTTCTGCAAGTTCAGAAAAATATACCATCGCAGAAATAACGGTAAAAGGCAACACCAGCTTTAGTGAGCAAACCATCATTACATTTTCTGGTCTACGAAAAGGCAACGTGATATTCGTCCCTGGAAAGGAAATAAGCAATGCCATAAAAAAACTATGGAAATCCAACCTTTTCAGTGACATAGAAGTATATCTCACAAAGGTTGAAGGAAATTCCGCGCACATAGAAATAAGACTCTCCGACCTACCGGAGCTTAACGAAGTAAAGATCACAGGAGTAAAAAAAGGTAAGAAAGATGCCCTTATAAAGGACAACAAACTCAAGAAAGGAGCAAAGGTAACGGAGAACCTAATTACCACTACGAAGAACTACCTACAAAACAAATACAAGAAAGATGGTTTTTTAAACACCAAAGTTCGCATCAATACCATAGAACACATAGACTCCACAAAAAAGGCTAGAGTAAATATGGTGGTAGCCATAGATAAAGGTGAAAAAGTAAAAATAAAGGACATAACCTTCGAAGGAAATTCCATTTTAAGTGACAAGAAGCTTAGAAAGGCAATGAAGAATACCAAAAAGAAGAACCCTATTCGCATACTAAAACGCTCCAAATACATAGAGGCCGACTATAAAGAAGATTTAGTATCCTTAATAGACAAGTACAAGGAAAACGGGTACAGGGATGCCAGAATAATTTCTGACACGTTGACCAAGAACAACGATGGCACCATCAATTTGGCTATTAAAGTCGAAGAAGGAGAGAAATACAGTTTTGGAGACATCACCTTCATAGGTAATACAGTATATTCCGACGAGATCTTGAAACGTGTTTTGAGAATTGAAAAAGGAGACACATACAATGGTGTTCTTTTGGCGAAAAGAATTGCAGACAATTCAAGGCCAGATGGTGATGACATCACCAACCTATATCAAGATCACGGTTATTTGTTTTCAACGATAAATCCCGTGGAAGTCAATGCCGATGGAAATATCATTGACATGGAAATAAGGATTACCGAAGGGAAGCCCGTATATTTCAATAAGATTTCGGTAGTTGGCAATCAAAAAACCAACGACCACGTCATCTATAGAGAATTGAGAACACGTCCAGGTGAATTGTATAGTAAAGCCAATGTTGTACGAACCGTACGTGAATTAAGTCAATTGGGCTTTTTCGATGCTGCTCAAATAGATCCACAATTCAAAAATGCAAATCCAGAAGAAGGTACCATAGACATTGAATATGGCGTAGTGGAGTCTGGATCCAGTCAAATAGAATTACAAGGTGGTTATGGTGGCGGAGGTTTCATTGGAACCTTAGGATTGTCTTTTAACAATTTTTCTTTAAAGGACATCTTCAAAAAAGATGCCTACAAGCCCATTCCATCAGGTGATGGTCAAAAATTGGCCTTGCGTCTACAAGCTAGTCGTTTTTACCAAACATATAGTTTTTCTTTTTCGGAGCCATGGTTGGGTGGAAAGAAACCTGTACAGTTTTCAACATCGCTATCTCATACAAAGCAATTTTTGTACAACCCACAAACAAGAAGTGCCGATAAAGACAGGCGTTTCAACATTACGGGGCTTACCGTTGGTTTGGCAAAGCGTTTATCCGTACCAGATGACTACTTCACGTTGTCGCAAGCAGTTAGCTTCCAACACTATGACTTAAAAAATTACAACACAGGATTGTTTACTTTTGGTGATGGTTATTCAAACAACTTGTCATACACTGTTGGATTGAGTCGTAACAACACGGCAAACGACCCTATTTTTCCAATAAGAGGGTCGAGTTTCAGTGCTACTGCAAAACTATCCTTGCCATATTCTCTATTCAATGGCACAGATTACGAGGCTTTGAAAGACGAACGTGCAGAAAATCAAGAAATCATTAGCGACCCTAATAATACTTTGGCAGTAAGAAACGAGGCTTCAGCAAGGATCTCTCAAATAGACCAAGAACGTTTCAAGTGGTTGGAATTCTATAAGATTAAATTTAAAGGGGACTGGTATACCAAACTGGTTGACAAGCTTGTATTCAAATCCAGTGTGGAATTCGGATTCTTGGGTGCTTATAATCAAGATAGAGGAGTAATACCTTTTGAGCGTTTCTTCGTAGGAGGAGATGGTTTGGGAAGTTACAGTTTGGATGGTAGAGAAGCAGTTGCGCTTCGTGGTTACCCTAACCAAGCATTGTCCACACAAGACGGAGGCACCATCTACAACAAATTCTCTTTGGAGTTGCGCTACCCGATCACATTGAAACAAACTGCCAAGATATACGCATTAGGTTTTCTGGAAGCAGGGGGTTCCTATGGAGACTTCAAAGATTACGACCCGTTCAACGTGAACAGATCAGCAGGTTTTGGAGTTAGAATATTTATGCCAGCGTTTGGTTTGCTCGGTATAGACTTTGGACATGGATTTGATGCCCTGCCTGGGCAGACCGTTAAGCATGGCTGGGAAACACACTTCATAATTGGTCAACAGTTTTAAGAAAATATGCCCTTAATTTTATAATTAATCCTTTAATTAATATGTTCTGTTTCTTTAAATTTCTATTTTTGGCACGATATTTTCAATGTTACAGTTTGAGGATTTGATTCAAGAATTAAAATTTTTAAAATTAAAATTCATTATTTTTAAACTATTAATTCAAAATAAAGCAGGATCAAAACAATCATCTGTCAAATTTTGAGTTTATAGGTTAATAAATATTAAAATATTAAAACAGATGAAACTAAAAGTTCTTTTTTTACTGACCATAGCGTCTATGCTAAGTCTATCGGTTAACGCACAACGAGGTGTAAGAATAGGATACATAGATACGGAATATATTTTACAGAATGTCCCTGAATATACTGAGGCTACCACGCAATTGGAGTCGAAAGTGCAGAAATGGAAAGGAGAAATAGAAACTAAATTGAGCGGCATAGATCAGAAACGAAAAGAGTTGAACAACGAAAAAGCGCTTTTAACCAAAGAGCTCATAGAAGAACGAGAAGAGGATTTGTTTTTTGAAGAAAAGGAAATCTTGGAATACCAACAAAAACGATTTGGACCAAGTGGGGATTTGATGGTGCAAAAAAAGCAATTGATGCAGCCCATACAAGATCAAATCTTTCAAGCTGTGCAAGACATTGCAAAAGCAAAGAAATATGATTTCGTATTTGATAAATCGGCAGATGTGGTCATGTTATACTCTGCAGAACGTTTCGACATGAGCGAGCAAGTGCTAAGAACCATAACGAGATCTGCGAAACGTAAGCAATTGAAATCCAAATCCGACAGAAAAAAAGCAAAGAATGAAGATGTCACCGTCGAAGTAAACGAAGGTAAGGACGAAAGACAAAAAGCCTTGGATGAAAAAAAAGCAGCTAGAGCAAAACTGGAAGAAGATCGCAAAAAAGAAATCCAAGATGCCAGAGAGGCAAAGATAAAGGGAAGGGAAGAAAAAAAGGCGAAGATATTGGAGGATAGAGCAAAAGCCAGGCAAAAGAAATTAGACGAAAGAAACAATACCCCTCCAAGTACAGAAGAAAACAAAGAAGAAGAAGAAGAAAACAAGGAGGAAGAAAACAAGGAGGAAGAGAACAAAGAAGAGGGAACCAGTGAGAACAAGGTTGATGAAACCGCAAAAACCCCAAAGACCAAAGAAGAAATCCTAGAAGAACGCAAAAAAAAGAAATTGGCAGATAGAGCGGCACGTAAAAAGGCCTTGGAAGAGAAGAAAAAGAAAGACTTGGAAGATCGCAAAAAAGCTAAAGAAGAAACAGAGAGCGAAACTAACGACGACAACTAAGTCCAAACAATTAATATTTATAACACACAAATACTATTTTAAAAATGAAACAATTTAAAACCTTATTAATTGCAGCAGCATTGTTTATTGGAGCTACCAGCTTTACAAATGCACAAAGCAAAATTGCTCATATTAACACTACTGAATTGATTCAGTCAATGCCAGAAATGAAGGCTGCACAAGCAGAAATGGAGAAGTTGGGAAAAACCTACGAAACAGATATTCAAGCATCTGCAAAAGAGCTTCAAGATAAGATGAAACTTTATGATTCTCAAGCTGCTTCACAAACGGATGAGGAGAACAAAAAACGTGTTCTTGAAGTACAGGGAATGGAGCAAAGCATCCGCCAGTACCAAGCACAAGCACAACAAGATTTGCAAAAGAAAGAATTGGAGCTATTGAAACCAATTACTGAAAAAGCAAAAGCTGCAATCTTGAAAGTTGCAAAAGCACAAGGATTCAACTACGTACTGGACTCGACCCAAGGTCAAGGAGTAATAATGGCTGAAGGCAAAGATTTGCTTGGCGATGTAAAAAAAGAATTGGGGTACTAATCAATACCTTAAATTAATAAACAAAAGCTGTCTTTTTAAGACGGCTTTTGTATTTTTATAACATATCTTTTATAACACAATGAGCAAAGATCCAATAGGCATATTCGACTCCGGAGTTGGTGGCACTTCCATATGGAAAGAGATTTACAGTTTATTGCCAAACGAAAACACCATATATTTGGCAGACAGCAAAAATGCTCCCTATGGCCAAAAAGGAGAAGAAAGAATTATTGAGTTAAGCATCAAGAACACAGAATTCTTGTTGAAGCAAGGCTGCAAGATCATTGTCGTTGCGTGCAACACGGCAACCACGAATGCCATAAAAGTATTGAGAGACCACTACTCCATCCCATTCATAGGCATTGAACCTGCCATAAAGCCTGCGGCCTTGCAAACCCAAACGAAAGCCATAGGTGTGTTGGCTACAAAAGGAACCCTTACAAGTGATTTGTTTCATAAGACGACGGATCTATACTCCAATGGCATTGAAATAGTAGAGCGTGTTGGAGAGGGCATTGTACCTTTGGTTGAAAATGGTAGAATTGATTCCGAGGAAATGAAGAACTTGCTTCATACCTACATGCAACCAATGTTGGAAGCTAACATAGATTATTTGGTTTTAGGATGTACGCATTACCCCTACCTCATCCCACAACTCATCGAGTTGTTGCCCAAACGCATAAAAATCATAGATTCTGGTGAGGCCGTGGCAAAACAAACCAAATCCATCTTGGAAAAAAACGGGTTACTCAATACATTCACAACACGTTCCAAACATCAATTCTTTACCAATGCAAACAATATTGCCGTCATGGAATCATTGTTGGGAAAAGGCCATGGTGTTTCTTTTTTGGACTTTTAATCTGGACACATTGTCAAAATTGCCAACATGTAAAATTCATGGTAAGTTTTCGAATGGATGAAGGACTAAATCCAAATGAACAAACTCTTATTCGTCTATAACGCAAATTCTGGAATTGGAAACATGGTCATGGACATAGCACATAAGCTTTTTAGCCCAGAAACCTATGCGTGCAATTTGTGCGCCATCACTTTCGACACCTTTTCCGAAAACAAAACTTGGAAGCAATTTAGAGAACAAAGTGACATTGACATGTCCTTTTTTCATATCGATGAGTTTGAATTGAAACATATGAACCAGAAGTTTGACTATCCAATTATTCTAAAGCAAACAAACACAAAATTACATTCATTTTTATCCAAAGAATGCATTGACAAATTAACGTCTGTCGAAACCCTGATAACAGCAATTGAAACAAAATTCAAACACCAGTGAAATCTTTGGCAACTGGAACATATTAAACAAAAGACTTTCTAATCTAATGTTATCCGTAAATTCATATAACTAGTTGCTCCTTAATATCAACTTAGATAATTGATTACCAATAAAATAAGTTGTAT
>JAHDHI010000009.1 GCA_020631395.1 Bizionia sp. | reverse complement strand
AACACCTTGATTTATAGTAAAATCAATACTTAACGTGATTTTAAGGGGCGACTAAATAGCTTCGATTTGATAAAAACAAAACCATCTAAAGTAACACTCAAATTTACTTGACATTGTTTCTTTAGATGGTTTTGTTTTCATCTAGTGACCGCGAAGGGATTCGAACCCCCAACCCTCAGAGCCGAAATCTGATATTCTATCCAGTTGAACTACGCAGCCAATGTCCTGTCTTCACAGGGATCTTAATCTTGTTTTGCATTATGCCAATTTGGACTTTACAATGGCAGAAATGGTCTTCCCATCTGCCTTGCCTGCCAATTGTCCACTTACCATTCCCATGACCTTCCCCATGTCCTTCATACCTTCTGCTCCTGTTTTGGCAATGACTTCATCTACCACTTTCGCTATTTCCTCTTCGCTCATAGCTTCTGGCAAGAACTGGGCTATCACTTCTGCCTCTGCCAGTTCTGGCTTTGCCAAATCCTCTCTTCCTTGTTCCAAAAATATGGCAGCACTGTCCTTGCGTTGCTTTACTTGCTTTTGAAGTATCTTGAGTTCTTGTTCTTCGCTCAACTCTTCCTGCGCACCACTTTCCGTCTTTGCCAATAATATTGCTGATTTCACCGCCCTCAAAGCAGTCAAAGCCGTTTGATCCTTCTGTTTCATTGCCATTTTCAAGGCTGTCATTAGATCTTGTTGTAAACCCATCGTTCAAATAATTTTTAGACTACGAAGATAAAAATAAAAAGGGTTTTTACGTCTACTGGACATATTAAAAATAGAGTACAAAAAAACCCGAAAAACTTGGGAACGTTTTCCGGGCCTAACATAAATATTTAAAAAAAACACTTACTTAATCTACATTGTCGTGTAAGAACGAATTGTTGTTTCTCAATTGTATTTCATCATTGTCATCCACACCAAGACTGGTTCTAGACACGTTCGTTTCCGACGAATGTTGCGCTTCATCCAAATTCAACCCTTGGCGCTTGTATGCTGGAATTTTCTCGATGTCATCGATCTTTGCCGTATTGAATTTATAGTTGAACGTCTTCATCTTCTCCCTACGTGCATCTGCCCTTTCCTTCAAGATGTCTGAAATCGAACTGTTCATGGGATCCATGTCTCCTGATTGTTCTTCTCCTTCTTCTTCGGTTTCAATGACTTTCTTTTCGAAAACGATTTCCTCTCCAAGCCCTTCAGCAATGGGCTCTTCTTCTTTTTTCGGGTTTATGGCTGAATCGACCTCGATGTAATCATCCAGTGCATAGCGTACTTCTCCTTTTTCCGATGTTTCCGTTACCGGAATGACTTCTACGTGATCCCTCACTTCTATGTCTTTGATCTCGCTTGTCAAATCGTGAACAATCGGTTCTTCCGTTTCAATTGATGCCTCACTCAAAGGCATGTCGAAAGTCAAGGTGATTTGTTGCTCGTTCTCTTCTTCTTCAACGAATTCAATGTCTTCGACACCATCATTCGTGGACGTTATAACAAAGTCCTCCTCGTTTGTAAAATCCGCAACGACTTCATCGTACACCACATCTATGTTCTTGATTACCTCTGTCGTGGGTATCAACCCCAAGGCATCGAAAGAAACTGCTTTCTGTTTGTTGACCTGATCCATTTCGAATTTGCTTAGCGTATCTTCGGCCAAATCGTCGACATCCAAAGTATGCTTTACTATTGGTGGTGTTTTCTTCCTTGGCACTTCGACCTTTGGACTAGGCACCATTGCGTCTTTTTTGCTCAAATCTTGTTCCAAGCTTTGCTCGTCTTCCAATGCATGAATCACCTTCTTTGTTTCCGTATTGGATATCTCGTCTTGCTGTTCGATGTTGAATCCCGTAGCAATTATGGTGACTGCTATGGACTCCTCCAAAGATTCGTCTTCACCAACCCCCATGATGATGTTGGCTCCATGACCTGCTTCGTTTTGAATGTGATCATTGATTTCCCCAATCTCGTCTATGGTAATTTCCTGTGCTCCAGAAACAATGAGCAACAATACGTTTTTGGCTCCTGTAATCTTGTTGTCGTTCAACAATGGAGAATCCAATGCCTTCGTAATGGCCTCTTGCGCCCTGTTTTGACCAGATGCCGTTGCCGATCCCATGATGGCTGTCCCGCTATTGCTCAATACGGTCTTGGCATCACGTAAATCGATGTTTTGCGTATAGTGATGCGTTATTACCTCTGCTATGCCTCGAGATGCCGTAGACAAGACTTCGTCTGCTTTCGAGAAACCAGCCTTGAATCCAAGATTGCCATAAACTTCTCTTAACTTGTTGTTGTTTATTACGATTAACGAGTCTACTTGTGCTCTTAATTTTTCAATCCCCTTTTGCGCTTGTTCGTTACGCATCTTTCCTTCGAATTGAAATGGCATGGTTACGATACCAACGGTTAGGATGTCCATGTCCCTAGCCATTTGAGCTATTATTGGCGCTGCTCCCGTTCCTGTTCCTCCACCCATTCCAGCTGTTATGAATACCATTTTGGTATTTGAGCCAAACATGTTCTGGATCTCTTGAAAGCTCTCTACTGCCGATTGTTCTCCAACTTCTGGATTCGCTCCTGCTCCCAACCCTTCGGTCAAGCTTACTCCCAACTGAATCTTATTTGGGACACCACTGTTTTGAAGTGCTTGCGCATCTGTATTGCAGATAACGAAATCCACTCCTTTTATCCCTTGTTGGAACATGTGATTGATGGCATTGCTACCACCGCCTCCAACACCAATAACCTTTATGACATTTGATTGGTTTTTTGGTAAATCAAACGAAATGCTTTCGAATTCTTTGTCGCTCATAAATTCTTTTTTACTGGTTTTTTTATTATCTGTACTTTTATTTGATGGCAACTGACTGGTACCATCATTGTTTATTTTCCCATCCCACGCCTTCGCGCTGGCTCTCGTTAATTCTTATTCTGCGTTATCCAAAAAATCCTTGACACGCTCTGTCAAAGCATCCAAAAATGATTTTTTTTGTCTTTTAGGAGGCTCTACGATTGTTTCTTCCTCTTCTTCACGTATTATCTCTTCTTCAGCTTCACTTACCGCAATCTCCTCTTCCAGAACGGCTTCTGCCTTTCTTCTTTCTTGTCGTTTCAGTCCATCCATCACCAAACCTACTGCCGTTGCAAAAAGTGGACTGGTTATGGTATCGTCGCTATCTCCTGCCAAATGTTCGTTGGGGTAACCGATACGCGTATCCATTCCCGTTATGTATTCCACTAGTTGCTTTAGGTGTTTCAATTGGCTACCTCCTCCCGTCAAGACAATTCCAGCTATCAGCTTTTTCTTTTGTTCTTCGTGTCCATAGTTCTTTATCTCCACGTACACTTGCTCTACGATTTCCACCACACGTGCATGTATGATCTTCGAAAGATTTTTTAGTGTTATTTCCTTTGGATCTCGACCTCTCAACCCTGGGATGGAGACAATTTCGTTGTCCTTGTTTTCTCCCGGCCATGCCGACCCGAATTTTATCTTCAACAATTCGGCTTGCTTTTCTATGATGGAGCACCCTTCCTTTATGTCTTCCGTGATTACATTTCCTCCAAAGGGAATCACTGCCGTGTGCCTGATGATCCCATCTCTGAATATGGCTAGATCCGTCGTACCACCTCCAATGTCTATTAAAGCAACTCCTGCTTCTTTCTCTTCTTGGCTCAATACGGCATTTGCAGATGCCAAAGGTTCCAATGTGATGCCTTCCAACTCCAGTCCTGCGCTTTTTACACAACGCCCGATATTCCTTATCGACGACACTTGTCCTACAACGACATGGAAATTGGCTTCCAATCTCCCTCCATACATCCCTATCGGTTCTTTTATTTCTGCTTGCCCGTCTATTTTGTACTCTTGTGGCAATACATGGATGATTTCTTCTCCAGGTAGCATCACCAACTTGTGCACTTGATTTATCAAACGCTCTATGTCATCGTCACCAATTACCGTTTCCGAATTCGGCCTGGTGATGTAATCGCTATGTTGCAAACTACGAATGTGCTGCCCGGCAATACCAACGGTAACACCTTCTATCTTTGCTGCAGCAGCAGCCTCAGCTTCTTGAATTGCCAATTGTATCGATTGTATGGTTTGCGTGATGTTGTTTACCACACCTCGGTGCACACCTAAGCTTTTAGACTTGCCTATGCCTAAAATCTCGACTTTGCCATATTCATTCTTACGACCAATCATAGCCACGATCTTCGTGGTTCCTATGTCTAATCCAACTGCTATATTATGCTCCATAACTTATACTTTGGTACATACAACTTGGTTTTCAAATTGCAAATTCACTTTGCCATATTTATCAAGTGTCCTATCTTTAGTTGCTTTTTGATAAAACGCCTTTAGGTTATTGATTTTCTTGTCTAAATGCTTGAGATTCCCCAATTGTACTTTGAAGCTGCATTGACGCATTCTCAAATCGATGGATTTATCCGCATTTTGATGAATCTCGACAACATTCGTTCTCAAGAATTCATCATTATATATCTTATTCGCGATAACGAATACGTTATCTAAATCTTTTTTATTTATTTGGCCCGTAACCAATGGCACTCGTTCTGTATAATTCTTTGACAACGGCATATAACCACCTTTACTGTCAATGTAATACGAACCCGCATTGCTTACTCTTGCTATAGGTTTCTTTTGTTTGACTCTTGCTGAAAATTCACCATTCACACTTACAAAGACTTCAGCAGACTCAATCATTGGGTTAGAGTTTAGGGTCGCCTCTAAAACATTCAAATCTAAAGCTTCTTTACGCACACTCGTAACACGCCCTTGATTTTGTATTAACAATTTACTAACAGCCTGTTGCGTTATGAAAAGATTCTTCTCTCCTATGAACTCTATTTTTGGAGTCGACACCTTTCTTGCATTGTTTCTCACCGAGGTAAAAGCATACAAAGAAACCACCACAATGAGCAATATCACCATTTTTATGTAGTTCCAATTAATTTTCATTTTGCAATGCTTCTTTTATGTGTTTTACTTCTGCTCCTATGTCCCCTGCTCCAATTGTAAGCACTATTCTGGCATCGCTTTTTCGCATTCTTGAAACGAGCTCTTCCTTACCTATGACTTCTTTCTTCGAATTGTCCATTAACCCCAACAGCCATTGGGAGGTCACACCTTTTATGGGCAACTCCCTTGCTGGATATATGTCCAACAACAATACTTCGTCAAATTGGGACAGACTTTTTGCAAACCCCTTGGCAAAGTCTCTTGTTCGCGAAAACAAGTGAGGTTGAAAAACGGCCAACACCTTATCGTTTGGATACATTTCCCTAACTGCTTGATGAACTGCATTTATTTCTTCCGGGTGATGTGCATAGTCATCTATGTACACCAACTCTTCTTTCTTTATTTGATAGGTAAACCTACGTTTGACACCTTTGTAAGATTCCATGGCCTTTACCGCATCATGGCTAGAAACGCCATATTCCAAGGCCATGGCGAGAGCTATCAATGCATTCGATAGGTTGTGTCTGCCCGGCAAGTTGAATTTGACATTTTCCAGTACCTCATACGGCGTCTTCACATCGAACACATACGTTCCATTTTCTATTTTCACGTTTCTAGCCTCATAGTCCGAACGCTCTTCTATGCCGTATGTAATCCCTTTTAACGGCAATCCACTTTTAACGAACAATTTGCCTTTTGGCTTTAGTTTTTTAGAAAACTCCTCGAATGCCCTAGTCAATTCCGAAGCATCTCCATAAATGTCCAAATGATCCGCATCCATTGATGTAATACATGCCAAATCTGGAGACAAGGTTAAAAACGAGCGATCAAACTCGTCTGCTTCAACAACGCTGACTTCTGCACCATTGAGAATTAGGTTTGAGTCATAATTCTCACTTATGCCTCCCAAAAAAGCAGTCAACTTCACATCGCATGCATACAACAAATGTCCCAATATGCTGGTTGTCGTCGTCTTTCCATGTGTTCCTGCGACAGCCAAACAAAATGTGTTTTTGGTAATCAGTCCCAAAACTTCCGAACGTTTCAATACCTCATAGCCATTGTTTTTAAAATGGGTCAATTCCTTGTGATCTTTCGGAATCGCCGGCGTGTAGACAACAAGGGTCGTTTCCGGGTTTAAAAAGCGAGTTCCGACATTTGCTATGGAATCCTCAAAATGAACTTCTATCCCTAAACCTTCCAAGGCATCGGTAATTTCCGTTTTCGTTTTATCGTAACCGGAAACATTCTTTTGGTTGGCTTTGAAATATCGTGCTATTGCACTCATCCCTATGCCTCCAATGCCCACAAAATAGATGTTATGTATCGTATTTAAATTCATCTTACTCCCTGTAATGACAGGAATTCCTTTTTGTTTTTATCTATGTCAGATCCAATCTTAATTTGATTTGAATTCTTTTTCAATCTTGTCTTGATTATTTCAGAAGTTTTTCAACTTCATCCACTATTTCCTTCGTTGCATTTACCAATGCTAGTTTTTTAATGTTGTCACCAAGCTGTTTTTGTCTTTCGGAAGAAGCAATCAACTGGGAAAACTTGTTCTTGAAATCGACTTCCAAATCTTCCTGAGCTATTAAAATTGCCGCATCTTTTTCCACTACTGCATTGGCATTTTTCGTTTGATGATCTTCCGCCACATATGGAGAAGGCACAAAAACCACAGGTTTTCCAACTATGCACAACTCCGAAACCGATCCTGCTCCTGCTCTGGAAATGATGAAATCTGCTGCAGCATAGGCACAATCCATCTTATTTATGAAAGCATGTACTTGTACATTTTTGGTGTGACTATAAATTTTATACTGATCGTAATACAACTTGCCACACTGCCATATGATTTGCAGGTTCTGCATTTGCAAAAAATCCAGTTCACGCTCTAAAAGCTCATTTATGGCTCTTGCACCCAAACTACCTCCCAAGACTAGAAGTGTTTGTTTTCCTTCTACCAAATCAAAAGCTTCTATCGCTTCTTTTTTGCTTTCACTAATGTTCAACAGGTCTTGTCGCACCGGATTTCCTGTCTTTATGATCTTTTCCTTTGGAAAAAACCGTTCTAAACCGTCATAGGCCACACAAATCTTTTGAACCTTTTTTGCCAATAGCTTGTTCGTGATACCTGGATATGAGTTTTGTTCTTGTATCAAACTAGGCACTCCTTTGGAGGCTGCTACTTGTAACAGTGGTCCACTTGCAAAGCCACCCGTTCCTATTACCACATCCGGTTTGAATTGATTTAGTATCTTTCTGGCATTCCACAGACTATTGATGAGTTTGAATGGAAACATCAAATTCTCCAATGTCAACTTTCGTTGAATCCCAGTAATCCACAAGCCCTTTATTTCGTAACCTGCCTGCGGTACCTTTTCCATCTCCATTCTATCTTCTGCGCCGACAAACAAAAATTTCGCATCTGGATAACGCAATTTCAATTCGTTTGCAATGGCAATTGCAGGATAGATGTGTCCTCCTGTTCCTCCTCCGGAAAGTATGATCTTGTATGTGCTCTCTTTGTTACTCACTTTTATGTTCAACTAGCGACTTGACGACGCTTGGTATACTATTTTTATGAATTCTAATGTTACCTAAATTGCTTCCGATAGAATCTCCAATGGATTTTCTTCTTCTTTGTTTTCCTTTTCTTTTATTTCTTCTCTTTTTGAACTTACACTCAATATGATTCCTATGGCCAAACAAGTCATCCAAATGGATGTTCCTCCACTACTTATCAATGGCAACGTTTGCCCTGTAACTGGGAACAGCTCCACTGCCACCGCCATGTTTATCATAGCTTGAAACACTATTGGCAATCCAACCCCCAATGCCAGCAATTTGCCAAACATGGTATCCGATTTTTGTGCGACAATCACTATTCTAAACAATAGCCACATATATAAGATCATTAAAAAGAAACCTCCCAAAAGGCCATACTCCTCAATTATGATTGCAAAAATAAAATCTGAAGAAGACTGTGGCAAGAAATTCTTTTGAATACTTTTTCCTGGTCCAACTCCTTTTATTCCTCCCGACGCTATTGCTATCTTTGCTTTTTCTATTTGGTAATCTGCTTCGTTGTCTTCCCCATTTGAAAAGTTTTCTATCCTACTCATCCATGTATCGACTCTATTTGGCATGGCATCTGGAAATGCTTTCGCCACAAGAATGAACAATACCAAGCCCAACAGACCAGACCCTATGATTACAGCCAAATACCTAATGGGATAGCCGCCTAAAAACACCAATACCACCACCATTAGAAAAATGATTGCCGTAGTGGAAAAGTTTGATGGCAATATCAATGCCAATATTACAAACACTGGCCCCCAAAGCGGTAAAACGGATTCTTTGAACGTAATCTTCTTTCCCTCTATCTTAGACATGTACCTTGCAACATACACCATTAAAACTACCGATGCCAAAGTGGATGTTTGAAAAGACATCCCTACTATTGGTATCCTGATCCAACGGCTAGCATTTGCCCCTCCTATGGTTGTTCCTTGCATTACAGTTAGTATTAAAAGCACGAACACGATGGGAATCATTATCATGGACAACCCCCTGAAATAGCGATATGGAATCTTATGTATTCCATACATTATGGTAAAACCCAAAAACAAGTGCATGAAATGCTTCACAAAAAACGAAAAGGTATTGGTACTCTCTCCCACATAAGCCAAATTGCTCGCAGCACTATATACCGGAAGGAACGAGAAAATTGCCAGCAAAGCTACAATCGCCCATATCAATCGATCTCCTTTTATGTTTTTGAATAATTGTTGCATCTTGATTCTTTGAGATGCTTCGACAAATTCTGCATCTCCTTATTATTTCTAATTTCCTATAAGTTCCTTACTGCGTCTTTGAATTGACGCCCTCTATCTTCGTAATTCTCAAACAAGTCGAAGCTTGCACAGGCTGGTGACAACAACACGTTGTCTCCTGCTTCTGCAATTTTATAGGCTATTTTCACAGCTTCTTTCATAAATTGAGTTTCTACGATAACATCCACCATATTTCCAAAGTTCTCAATTAGCTTCTCATTGTCTATGCCCAAACAAACGATCGCCTTTACCTTTTCATTCACAAATGAGAACAACTCCGTATAATCATTGCCTTTATCCGTCCCTCCAACAATCCATACCGTTGGTGCGTCCATACTTTCCAACGCATAATACGTGGCATTTACATTTGTTGCCTTCGAATCGTTTATGTATTGTACCTTGTTGATTTTAAGCACTTGTTCCAAACGATGCTCTACCCCGTGGAAATTCTCCAAACTCTCCCTGATGGTTTGTTTTCTTATTTTCAGCAAATGTGATACTGTCGAAGCAGCCATTGCATTTTTAACGTTGTGTTTTCCTTCTAAAGCTAGATTTTTCGTTGGCATAATTATCTGGTTGTTATCTATTGTTATTTTTATGTTATCGTTGTCTAAATACGCTCCGTTTTCAATTTTCTTCTTCAATGAAAATGGCAGCAATGTGGATTTGATGTCATGGCTCTCCAACCACTCGACTATCACTTCATCATCTGCATCGTAAATGAAATAATCTTCTTTCGTTTGATTTAGTGCAATTCTGAATTTTGAATCGACATAGTTTTCAAACTTGTAATCATATCTATCCAAATGATCTGGAGTGATGTTTGTTAGAACCGCAATCCTTGGCTTGAAATCCCTTATCCCGTCCAACTGAAAACTACTTATTTCCAATACATAGTTTTCAAAATCATCTTCTAGCACTTGCTTTGCGAAACTGTCTCCAATGTTACCTGCCAACCCCACATTCAATTCCTGCTTGAGAATGTGATGCGTCAACGAAGCTGTCGTCGTCTTCCCATTGCTTCCCGTAATGCCGACCAATGTCGCATTGGTATATTTCGAAGCAAATTCAATCTCTGAGAGCACGGGAATTTCATTTTTCAATAGCATTTGCACCAAAGCAACCTTGTCTGGAATTCCTGGACTTTTCATTGCGACGTCTGCATTGAGAATCTTGGACTCCGTATGTTGTCCTTCTTCCCATTCAATCTCATTTCGCATTAGGACTTCTTTATAGTTATCTTTTATCTTTCCTTTGTCTGAAACAAAGACATCGTACCCTTTGGCACGCCCCAAAAGTGCAGTTCCCACTCCACTTTCTCCTCCTCCCAATATGACCAGTCTTTGTTTTTTCAATTTATCTATTCTCTATTTTTCATTCTCACTTAATCATCAATGACAACATTATCTCAATTTCAATGTCACTATTGAAAGGATTGCCAGAAAAATCCCAACTATCCAAAATCGCGTTACTATCTTGCTTTCGTGATATCCTGATTTCTGATAATGGTGATGCAATGGAGACATCTTGAAAATACGCCTTCCTTCTCCATACTTCTTTCTTGTATACTTAAACCAACTTACTTGTAGAATTACCGACAACGACTCAGCAAAAAAGATTCCGCATAACAATGGAATCAACAATTCTTTTCTAACTGCCACGGCTATCACTGCGATTATCCCTCCAATGGTTAAACTTCCCGTATCTCCCATGAATACTTGAGCTGGATAGGTATTGTACCATAGAAAGCCTATTAGCGCCCCCGCGAATGCTGCTATGAACACCACCAATTCTCCAAGTCGAGGTATGAACATTACGTTGAGGTAGTCCGAAAATCTAATGTTTCCAGACACAAATGCAAAAATCGCCAATGCGAAAACAATTATAGCTGAACTTCCTGCTGCCAAACCGTCTATGCCATCCGTTAGATTTGCTCCATTGGACACGGCGGTTACAATGAAGATAACCACAGGAATGAATACCAACCAAGCATACTTACCATAGCCTTCTCCCATCCAAGCGATTAAATTGGAATAGTCGAATTCATTGTTCTTTACAAATGGAATTGTGGTTTTTGTCGATTTCTCTTCTGGACGTATTTGCTTGACGTTATCGCCATCCACAGTTTGCACGACCGCAATGTCATCTTGTGAGATATCTTGCTTCATGGTCACTCCTGGGTGGAAATACATGATTGCACCAACAAAAATTCCCAAGCCAACTTGACCCAATACTTTGAACTTGCCACTTAAACCTCCTTTGTCTTTTTTAAAGACTTTTATATAATCGTCCGTAAATCCTACCAATCCCATCCAAAGTGTCGTCACGATCAACATTATCACATAGATGTTATTCAATTTCGCGACCAACAGCACAGGGATTAGTGTCGCCATGATGATTATGATACCTCCCATGGTTGGTGTACCAGCTTTTTCCATTTGTCCATCCAACCCTAAATCCCTAACTGACTCACCAACCTGCTTCTTTTGTAGATACAAAATGATTTTTTTTCCGAATATCGTAGAAAACAACAATGACAAAATAATTGCCAAAGCAGCTCTAAATGTGATAAACTGAAACACACTCGCTCCTGTTAGCTGGTATTGTTTTTCCAAATATTCGAACAAATAGTATAACATATATTATTATTTTTCAACTCAACTCCTCTACTACGATGAGGGAATCATTGTTTTTACTTTTCCAATTGTTTTAAAAGCGTTTCGACAATTTTATAATCATCAAAGTCGTAGCGCTTACCTTTTATTTCCTGATAAGTTTCATGTCCCTTACCGGCGATTAAGATGATATCTCCTGAATTTGCCATTTGACATGCCGTTTTAATGGCTTGTTTTCTATCCGTTATCGACACTATCTTTTTAAAATTTTGCGGCTCCACTCCTTTTTCCATATCTTCAATTATGGCTTCGGCCACTTCACTTCTGGGATTGTCGCTCGTAAAAATGGTTTTGGTACTCAGAGCTGAAGCGATATGCCCCATCTTTGGACGCTTGGTTGCATCTCTATCCCCTCCACAACCAACGACGGTTATCAACTCTTCATTCTTTGTTCGGATGCTGTTTATGGTTTCCAATACGTTCTTAAGGGCATCCGGTGTATGTGCGTAGTCTACGATCGCTGTTATCTTCTCTTTGGAAACTAGGTATTGAAACCTTCCGCTTACACTCTCCAAAGCACTGATCAACCTTAGAACTTCTTGCTTTTCAAGTCCCAACAATTCTGCCGTCGCAAATATTGCCAATACGTTGTAAGCATTGAAATTACCTATCAACTTAGTCCAAACTTCGCTATCGTTTAGCTTTAACAACAGTCCTCCAAATTGGTTTTCAAGAATTTGCGCTTTGTAATCGGCAAAACTCTTCAACGCATATTTGTATTGTCTGGCTTTGGTGTTTTGAAGCATCACAATTCCATTTTTATCATCTACATTCACCAATGCAAAAGCCTCTTTCTTCAAATTGTCGAAAAATGTTTTTTTGACATCTCGATACTCTGCAAACGTATCGTGGTAATCCAAGTGATCGTGTGTTAAATTGGTAAAGATGCCACCTTCAAAACTTAGCCCTTCCGTTCTTTTTTGATGGATTCCATGAGAACTCACCTCCATGAAGCAAAACTCCACTCCCTCATCGTTCATTTCCTTCAGGTAGCGATTTATCGTCAAGGAATCTGGCGTTGTGTGGGTCGCTTCGTATGCCTTGTCATCTACTTTGACAATTACCGTAGATAGCAAACCAACCTTATATCCTGCTTTTTTAAACAGCTGGTACAACAATGTTGCTATGGTAGTTTTACCATTGGTGCCTGTAACCCCCACAAGCTTCAAGTTCTCAGAAGGATTGCCATAATAGTTTGATGCCATGATAGCCAACGCAACACTGGAATTCTGAACTTCCAAATAGGTGATTCCCTTTGCAATTGTTTCTGGAAATTGCTCGCAAACGATCACTAAGGCTCCTTGCCCTATCGCATTATCCACATAACGATGTCCATCTGTTGCACTTCCCTTTATTGCCACGAAAACATCATTGTCCTTGATTTCCTTCGAATTGAAATGCAAGTTGTTTACTCGCAAATCGGTACTACCAACTACAGCATTTATGTTTACCTTGTACAATATGTCCTTTAAAGAGTTCACGATACTTCTAAAACAATGGTTTGGTTTTTCTTTACTTTTTGTCCTTTCGGAATGGATTGTGACTTAACAGCTCCAACTCCTTTCATCTTTACCTTCAGCCCCATGTTCTCACATAACGCCACCGCATCCATTATCGGGAGACCAATAACATCCGGCATTATGGTCAAATAGGTTCTAGCTACTTCATAATAGTTATGATACTCCTTATCCACCTTTGCATTCTTGACTTCCAATGATTCCACTATATCTATGATTGGTGTATCCGTAAATATTTTTTGAGCTACTTTTTTGAATACTGGGCCTGACACATCTGCTCCATAAATCCCTTTTTTGATACTTGGCTTGTGTATTACCACTATACATGAATATTTGGGGTTTTCCACTGGAAAGTAACCTGCGAACGAGGATACGTACTTCCTATCTTTCTTCCACTCCTCATAGTTCTTGTAATCTGTTCTAGCCGTTCCTGTCTTTCCTGCCATTGAAAAATATTTGGTATACAACTTTCTACCAGTGCCACGAACAACGACATTCTTCAACATTTCCTGTGCCGCTTCAATTGTTTCCTTGGAACAAATTTGTTGGTTTATCACTTCCTTCTCAAAAGTTTCTATTTCATTGTCCAACTCCTTGACCTCTCTTATGAATCGAGGCTTTACCATTTCGCCATCATTTGCAACCGCATTGTAAAAGGTCAATGTTTGCAATGGCGTCAAACTCAAATTGTAACCATATGCCATAGATGGCAATGCATTTCGGCTCCAGTTCTCATCACCTGGTCTTGGTATGTTTGGTTTCCCTTCCCCAACTATTGGCAATTCCAAAAAACTATTCAACCCCCAAGAATCCAATCTCTTGATGAACTTCATTGGGTTCTTGGAATAATGATCATCGACTATTGATGCCAATCCTATGTTCGAAGACAATTCAAATGCCCTTGCGGCCGAAATTTTTCCGTGACCTCGGGTATCTGTGATTGTTCGTCGGTAGAATCGCTTGGATCCGTTTTGAGTATCCACAACGGTTGAAGTGTCAATTACCTTATCTTCCAAGGCAGCCATTATCGCCATCAATTTAAATGTGGATCCTGGCTCATGCGATTCTCCTACTGCATAGTTGAGTTTTTCGTAATAGTTTCCTTTTGCCGTCCTTCCTAGATTGGAAATCGCTCTAATTTCCCCAGTCTTGACTTCCATAACGACAACTGAACCGTGTTCTGCCTCATAGAATTCCAATTGCTCCAACAATGCATGGTGTGCAATGTCTTGAATGTTCACATCTATGGTCGTGTATACGTCATAACCATCTTGAGGTTCAATTTCGTTTGCATCCCTGATGGGTTTCCACTGTCCCTTTCCTATTTTTTGCTTTAGACGGTGTCCATTTTTACCTCTCAGGTATTTCATCCCAAAAGCACCATCTATTCCTGGCCTTGTAACATTGCCTTTGTCATCTACCCGCTCATAGCCTATCGTTCTTTGTGCTATCCCTCCCATTGGGTGTTCTCGCTTGGTATTTTGCTCCACTATCAACCCTCCTTTGAAAGCGCCCAGACTCAACAATGGGAAGCTACGCAGTCTCAAATAATCCGAATACCCTACGTTTCGTGCCAACAAATAGTACCTATTCTTGTTTGCTCTTGCCTTTTTTATCGCTTTTTGATAGTAGTTTGATGATTTTCCTGAGAATTTCGCCAAGGAATCGCTCAACGGTTTCAAATATTTATTGAATGTTTTGGTCGATGGTGTCATCGCATCTATCCTTATGTCGTATTTAGGAACGGAGGTAGCCAACAAGTTCCCATTTACAGAATACACGTTGCCTCTATTTGCGGGAATGGTCACTCTCTTTACTGATCGCTCCCCAGCCAGCGCCCTGTACTTGTCTCCATTCACAAACTGAATGGACAGAAGTTTGAAAACCACGGCAAGCCCGAAGATGAACATACATCCTGCTACAAAATACAATCGGTTTAATATGTTCGTTTCGTTTTTTGCCACGATGGAACTTAATTTTGTTGTGGTTTAACTTTAATTTTTTGAGGTGGCACCTCTGAGGTTCTCAACCCCTTTTCTTTCATTTTCTTGGTGACTCCTGATTGTTTTTTCATTTCCATGAGTCTTCCTCTGCCATCTATAAAGGCTGACCGCAATTCTTTTGCTTGATTTCCCAGCCTTGCTATCTCATGCACCTTCTTGTCTGCACTATGCGAACTTGCAATCATTATTATAGCCAGTATGGAGATAAAGAGAATCATCCTCCAATTCTTGAAGGAGTCGTCACTTACCAAGAATTTACCTCTTAATATGCTATAAATGTTTTTTTTCATATTTGTTCCTCATGAAAATGAAGGCCTCATTTATCCATTAATTCAATCTTGCTTGACAAAAACCACTAAGCTTTCTCTGCTATGCGAAGCTTCGCACTTCTTGCTCTATTGTTTTGCTTTACTTCCTCTTGGCTTGGCACGATCAAACCTCCAACCTTTTTCAAGGGCACTTCGAAATTTCCAAACACATCCCTTTCCGGTTCTCCTTCGAACAAGCCATTTCTTATGAAGCGCTTGACCAATCTATCTTCCAAAGAATGATAGCTTATAAAGCTTAAGCGCCCTTTTGGCTTCAACAATTCTGGCGTTTGTTGCAAAAACTCCTTCAAAACTTCAATCTCTTGGTTCACCTCTATGCGAATTGCCTGGTATATTTGGGCCAACACCTTATTTTCGTGCTTAGGAGGTAAAAACTTCTTTAACGTATTTTTTAATTGTTCACTTGTTTTGATAGGTCCCTTTTCTCTATTCGCAACAATTAAGCGAGCCATTGCCGGTGCAGCTCTCAACTCTCCGTATTGCAACAACACTTTTTTTATTTGTTCTTCCTCATATTCATTTACAACGTGATAAGCCGACATTTCATTGTTTTGATTCATCCTCATGTCCAAATCGGCTTCAAAACGGGTTGAAAACCCACGTTCGGCAACGTCGAATTGATGTGATGACACACCAAAATCTGCCAAAACACCATCTACTTCTCTTGTTCCATGAAACCTCAAAAACCGTTTTATGTATCTGAAATTTTCATGAATGAGCGTAAAACGCTCATCATCGATCGTATTCCCTAGAGCATCTGCATCTTGGTCAAAGGCAAACAATTTCCCCTTTTTCCCAAGACGTCTCAATATTTCTCTACTGTGTCCTCCTCCACCAAAAGTCACGTCTACATATACTCCATCTTCCTTTATGTCCAAACCGTCTACGGTTTCCTTCAACAATACTGGGTTATGATATTCCATCTTCGTCATCGTCTTGTCCCATGACATCTTCTGCTAAATCTGCAAAATCTACAGTCGCATCGTCTATGGCTTGTTCATATTTGTCCTTATCCCATATTTCAACTATGTTAATCGCAGAAGAGACTACGATATTTTTAGAAATATCCGCAAAAACCATCAAATCCCTAGGTATCAACAACCTACCTGTTCCATCTACCTCAACTATTTTTACTCCAGCCGTAAAACGACGAATAAAGTCATTGTTCTTTTTCTTGAAACGATTAAGCTTATTCATCTTTTGCATCAACACTTCCCACTCTGCCATTGGATACAATTCCAAACACGATTGAAAAACTGCTCGCTTCAATACAAATCCATTTTGCAAAATAGGAGACAACTGCTTTTTCAACGCAGCAGGAAGCATTAGCCTTCCTTTAGCATCTGCTTTGCATTCGTATGTTCCTATTAATGAGTTCAAAACGATTCTCTTAGAGTAAGTTTTTTAAGATTCAAATATATTGAAAATTTTACCACATTTTACCACATTTTACCACATTGTTAATAAATTTTCAATAAAAATTGATTTCACACCTAGCAACAGCAGTCCTAAAAACGCTTTAAAAGCTAACTTTCAACAACTTAAACCTCCCTCAATTATATTAATCATTCATCTATTCCCATTTGTTTTCAAAACCCATCTTTCAACTATGCATGGAATATGTAATTAATTTGATTGAAATACCTATATTTGCCTTTAACAGAATTGACTAACGCTTAATGACGCATACTTTAAAAAAAGAAGGAAAGTTCAACTATATTGAAGTTGGTGAAGGCACTCCTATCATAGTACTCCATGGACTTATGGGGGGATTAAGTAATTTTGATGGTGTTACTTCTCATTTCAGCAAAAATGGATATAAGGTTATTATTCCTGAGCTTCCCATCTACACCATGTCACTCATAAAAACCAATGTAAAGGCGTTTGCAAAATACCTCAATGAATTCATCGAATTCAAAGGTTATGAAAAGGTCATCCTGCTTGGAAATTCACTAGGTGGTCACATTGGGCTCTACCACACCAAACTGCACCCAAACAAAGTAAAGGCTTTGATTATTACAGGTAGTTCTGGGTTATATGAAAGTGCAATGGGAGGTGGCTACACCAAGAGAAGAGATTACGAAGTCATAAAGAAAAAGGCTCAAGAGGTGTTTTACGACCCAGCTGTAGCAACCAAGGAAGTGGTGGACGAGGTCTATGAAACGGTAAATGACAGAAACAAACTAATCAAGACATTGGCAATTGCCAAAAGTGCCATAAGACACAACATGGCTACAGACCTGCCAAACATGAATACACCTGTATGCATCATATGGGGGAAAAACGACGGAGTTACTCCTCCCGAAGTAGCTGATGAGTTTAACAGCCTACTACCGGATTCCGACTTATTTTGGATTGACAAATGTGGACATGCTGCAATGATGGAGCATCCTGATACTTTCAATCAAATTTTATTTGATTGGCTGAAAGCACGGAAGTTTTAGTATTCTTTTTGCTCACTTGAAAAAATGAAGTTCAATTAACAAGGTTTTCGCTTTCGCGGAAAATGAATATGAAAATTAAATCTGCTGAATTTGTAATAAGTAATTCCGATGTGGCAAAATGTCCTAAAGGAATGATTCCTGAATATGCTTTCATTGGAAGAAGCAATGTTGGAAAGTCTTCACTTATAAATATGTTGACCAGTAGAAAAAGTTTGGCAAAAACGTCTGGTCGACCAGGAAAGACTCAACTCATCAACCATTTTATAATCAACAAAGAATGGTATCTCGTCGACTTGCCAGGTTATGGTTACGCTCGTGTTTCCAAAACTACCAAGAAGGTGTTTCAAAAATTCATCACTCAATACTTTGAACGTAGAGAGCAACTCGTCTGTGCTTTTGTTCTGGTAGACATAAGGCACAAGCCCCAACCCATAGACTTGGAGTTCATGCAATATTTAGGCGAAGGAGGCATTCCCTTTTCCATCATCTTCACCAAGGCTGACAAGTTAAAACCCAAAGCTATTGACAATCATGTAGACGATTACAAAACCATACTTCTTGAAACTTGGGAAGAGGTGCCCAACTATTTCATTACCTCTTCTTCTAAAGATATTGGAAAGGATGATGTACTTGGTTATATCGATGGCCTCAACGACAATATGGAGCCAACTACATAGAAGATTAAATTGCCCTTTAAAAAGTAAGACCTACAATCTATCGCATATCTTTCCCATAACTCAACATCGAGATGAAAACTCACGCATTGAGACCTCTATTTTCCTATGTTCTAAAACAGAAAAAATGATTGATGCTACAACCATTGTTTCTTAGCATATGACAAAAGTGACAATGGCATAATGGATATCAGGTCGAGCGCAGTCGAGACCTACTTTTTTACTTTTCATTGTAAAACACCTTTTCGACTGCGCTCGACCTGACAATTTATAATTTTTGTCACACATCAAGCTATTGTTTACATATCTTCTTGACAACCTGCCTTTTATTGGACAAAATACTAATGAAATAGATACCTCTGACATAGCTGGAAGCATCCAACTTGAATTCATCACCTTTCACCTCATAAACCTCCACTCTACTTCCTATGGCATTGTACACGGTAATTTGATCGATGCCTTTACCTTTAATGTTCACGATACCCGATGTAGGGTTGGGGAAAACATCGAATTCCACATCTTTGGCAACTACGAATTCCGAGGTTGACAACGTATTTCCACAAAATTGATCTTCAATGTAAAGGTCATGTCCAACATTCAACGGATTCGTATCAAATACAATTTCATCTCCATTGTCAAAAATACGTATTGGGTTTCCTTCATCGGTTATTTCACATGTTTCGATAAAATCCCAAGTGGCTGTGTTCGTAGGCACATCGTCAGTCCACCATTTTGCCTTGTATATGCCTCCTTGGTAAAACACTTGATCCCCTCCCCAATAAGCACCATCACTTTGCCAAAGTTCGTAGCCACATGTCTCTTCCACATAGACCTTGTCCAACCGGATGGTGTAACATTCCGACAGCAAACATATGTCGTAATAGGCGACATCTTGATCCAAATTGCTCAGGTCTTCATAGGTGAATGCTATGACTTCATCTGTAAGCGTAATGGTTCCCTTCAATTCTGGATTCAGTTTCTCCGTGGCCAATTCTATTCTGTAGCCTGAAGAACCAACGTGTATTTGTCTTTCTGTGGTATTTTCCCCCAGTGAATTGGTTGTTTTGAGGAAAACATTGAATATTCCAGGATTGGAATAGGTGATCGTTGGATTCTCTTCTGTTGAAAAAGCCGTATCTGCTCCTTCAAAAGTCCATTCGTAACTCAAATTCGTGCCAACGGACTGATTTGTAAAAGTAATGACATCACCACTACAAAGATTACCCTCAACAAATGAAAACATAGATTCTGGAGCCAGATATCCTACTCTTCCTGACAACTCATAGTAACCAAAGGAACTATAATCCGTGAAACCCTCATTTGGCCCCAATTCTCCTCCTCCATCTATGGTAATGTAATAGGTTCCTGCTACAAGAGACTTATCTATATAGGCACTCCTGTCCCCGACAGGTGCGCTTGTCTCTATTACATCTCCATTGTCGTTAGTAAGAGTAGCCACAACATCCAAGTTGGTTCGCCAATCGAGAGGAGAGGATATGGTCATTATTATTTCCCCATCGGTTGTTAAATCGATTTCAAAGGTATCGGTATCATCCTCATCACCAATAACCCCTGAGTTTTGTTCTCCCAACACCACAGTTCCATCTACTACCAATGTTTGTGGGCTTGTGTAATCATCAGGTACATTACCAAGCCATGATCCTATTATCATAATATCGTCCTCCATATTGGTTGCCCCTGCATACTCACCTTTGCTCCAGTGCGATACGGTAAACGAACCATTACCCATTATTGGGGAATATTCGCCATGTCCTGCATAATAGGCTCCACTACTTGGACTTCCATCATGGTTTAAGCCTAATGCATGCCCCAATTCATGAGAAACCGCCAAGTATAGAAATGGATCGCTCTCATTGAAAACATTAGGTAAATCCACCAAAACAGGTGTTCCCGTACCATAACTGTCCAATTGAGCAACACCTGCCCAAGCTTGATTTCCAAAATCGGCAATTACAACCCAACTCTTGGTTAATTCATCACTATGGTTGTCATACAACGTCCTATTGTTGGTTACATTGACATCGAAAGGCAAAAAATCTTCAGCTGTTTCTTCCCAGAACTCGCGCTTTAGATCATCTGGTACATCGACAACCGTTGTAGAATAATTATAATTTTCCCACCCTGGCAAGCTATCCTCTCCATCGTAATCCAGATAGATCAAATGCGTTGCTCCTGGTCTACTTTCCAATAGCAACGGGTCTGTAACCGTATTCGAATTTCCAATATTCCTGTTGACACTGGAATCCAATTTTTTATTTACTTGTCCCGATTGAACTTCCTTTGAGTGACCATGAGATGTTCCACAAGTAAAAATCAGATCGTCTTTAATCGTTTTGGTAAAAAGCACTTCTCCATTTTTAGTTGAATTTGACAATCTATAACCAAATTCTCTATTGATGTTCACAGCTATGCCTGATCCCTTTCCTTTGACATAGACATACTGAAAAACAATCCCTTCGTTTTTTTTAGACTGAATCCTAAAATTGTTTTCGTCAACTATGTATACGTCATAATCTGAAATATTCTGATTGAAATGCTCCTTCTCTATTGACAAAGGCGTTCGATAAGTGGCATTAAAACTGTTTTCGTCTCCTTTAATTTTAGAGATCAGTGTTTCAAGCGAGGTCTTTGACTGCCCATAGCCAAACAAGGAAAGCGATAGCATACATAAAAAAATAACTCTTTTCTTCATAATAAAATATATTGCGATGGTTGATCTTGATTTTTATTTTAAATTAATTTTTGGTTTGTTACCAGAACGGGGTTAAGTTGTAGAAAATCTGAAATTGCTATTCCCTGCAAATCTTTTTAACGACCTTTCTATCATTGTATGAAATTTCCATGAAATAGATGCCTTTGCCATAGTTGGAAGTATCCAACTTGAACTCGTCACTGTTTACCATATGAATTCCCATTCTTCTCCCCATTGTATTGTAAACTACAATTTGATCAATGCCTTTCCCTTTTATGTTTACGATACCCGGTGTAGGATTGGGATACACATAGAATTCCCCTGCTTCATCAGACACAAACTCAGACACGGACAATGTACTACCACAAAATTGACTTTCAATGAAAAGATCATGACCAACTTCCATTGGATTCGTTTCAAAAACGACGGTACCTTGGTCATAGAAAATACGTATTGGATTTCCTTCATCGGTTATTTCACAAGCTTCCATGAAATCCCAAGTGGCTGTATTCGTTGGAAGATCGGTAGTCCACCATTTTGCCTTGTAGATGTTCCCAAGGTAAGCCACTTGATCCCCTCCATTATAAGCTATGTTGCTTTGCCAAAGTTCATAGCCACAAGTCTCTTCCAAGTACACGTCATTCAATTGCAAGTCATAGCAGTTTGACAACAAACAGAGATCATAATAAGCGACATCTTGATTCAAATCACTTAAATCATCATAGGCAAACGAAATGATTTCATCTGTAAGTACGATGGTTCCCGTTAGTTCAGGATTCAACTTTTCCGTTGCAAATTCAATTCTATAGCCAGTGGCACCGACATGTATCTCTCTTTGCGTGACATTCTCTCCCAACAAATTGATGGTTTTCAAAGAAACATTGAATATACCGGGGTTAGGATAGGTTACCGTTGGATTGGCATCTGTGGACGATGTTATGTTGGCCCCTTCAAAAGTCCACTCATAGTTTACATTAGTTCCGATTGACTGATTTGAAAAAGTAATGGTATCATTGCTACATATTCCATTTTCAAACGAAAATGACGATTCTGGAGCAAGATAGCCCACTCTTCCCGACAATTCATAGTAACCAAGAGAACCATAATCACTAAAACCATCATTGACTCCCAATTCTCCTCCTCCATCTACAACGATGTAATATGTACCCGCTGGTAGAGTTCTATCAATATAGGCGTTTCTGTCTCCTATTGGATTACTTGTTTCAATTACTGTACCTTCACCATCAACAAGGGTAGCCACCACATCCAAATTAGCTCTCTCACCATGAGGCGACGACACGGTAATTGCAATATCCCCCTCAGAAACTAAATTAATTTCAAAAGTATCGGTATCGTCATAAGTCCCAATGCAACCAAAATTTTGCTCTCCAGACACTACCGTTTCATTGACAACAAGTGCATACGAGCTAGTGTAGTCATCAGGGAACTCTCCCATTACAGAACTTATTATGGCTATGTCATCCTCTGTATTGGTAGCTCCTGCATACTCCCCTTTACTCCAATGAGAAACAGGGTTAGGGCCATTTCCCATTATGGGAGAATACTCTCCATGACCTACATAATATGCTCCATTCGGGCTCCCATCATGATTAAGCCCATACCCATGGCCCAGCTCATGTGAAGGTGTTCTGAACAGGTATTCCACGTCTTCGTCATAATTGCTAGGGAGATGTACCAAAACTGGGCTTCCAGATCCATAAGAATCCAAAATAGCCACACCTCTCCACCCTGGATTGTTGAAGTTTGCCAATACTACCCAACCCTTGGTCAACTGATTGTCGTGATTGTCGTACAAAGCCCTATTATTGGTAACATTTACATCGAACGGAAGCAAATCTTCAGCCACTGCTTCCCAAATCTTTCGTTTGTATTCATCTGGAACTACAGCTGCCGTCGCAGAATAACTAAAATTCTCCCACCCAGGCAAGCTACTTTCTCCGTCATAATCCAAATAAATCAAATGAGTGGCTCCCGGTCTGCTCTCCAAAAGCAATGGGTCTGTTGTCGTTTCTGAATTTCCGATGCCCATTTTGGCCGCATCATAATCTTTATTGTTTACTTCCTCTAAATGGCGGACATTGGAATTATTAAATGCTGTCCCACAGGTGAAAATCAAATCATCCTTGTCGAATTTAAAAAAACCCACATCAGCATTTGCAGTTGGGTTCGAAATTTTATAGCCATATTCTTCATTGAGGTTCATCGCCACACCAGACATCCTACCTTCTCTACAAATAAATTGAAAAACGACATCTTGATCCTTTTGAGCAAGAATTCTAAAATTATCTTCATCCAACCAATAGATGTCATAGTCTATGATGGTTTCATTGAAAAATTCCTTTTCTATCACCAAAGGTCTTTTTTTAGTTTCTAAAGAGAAATCCTTATTGTTCTTTATTTCTGAAATGAGGGAATCGAATGAGATTTTCGATTGACCATAGCTGCATAATGACAGAATCACAATACAAGCCAGTAGGGTATTTTTTTTCATAATGGAATTACGTTTATAATTATACGAAAGACAGCAACACTTTGACTTGAAGCATTGCCAATTAACATATTCATGGATTTTTAAGGATGTAAATGCTCCTTACTATGACAGCCAACAATAGCATAACCAAAAAACTACTTAAATCGCAATCGATTTTAAGTAACTGGTTATTGCAACGACAGGTATGGAGTATTTTGAACGCCTATGGAAAAGCCATATGAAACAAGAGAAGCTTTCATCTCATAAAATGAAAACTCAATTCTCTGATGCATATCCGCTTAAAGGGAGTTGAATCTCCACTCATTAGGCAGGTTTCAACAACTTCTGCACATGCCATGTTAGTTGTTTTGCAAATGATAAATGTCATCTACCAAAAGGAGTCAGGATTAGACTAGCTAAAACTAAATTTCCTTGCCAGAAAATGGAACATCTTGAGATAGTATATTCGCTTGTTCAAGAAGAAATGAATGGATTTTTTTTCAAGGAAAACTGCATAAGGATTACAGTTTTTTCTGTTGTAATAATTGAGGGTCATTATCATGTTAGTTATTTTTATACTCAAATCTATACAAAATAACTCTAAGAAACTAATTTGTTTTTATGTTAAACACCACAAAACATGCAAGATAAATGTTAATTCTCAACATTTGACAATATTGTTGAAACTTAAAAAACAATTCTCTTTTCAATATTCCAATAGAAAAAAATGACTTTCATCTAGTAAAAAACGATGTCTTCTTACAAATAAAAACACTCATCAATCACCAGAGGTGGAAATCGACTTACCCCTTAACATCCAAAGCATCTCTCAATGCGTTTCCTATCAACATGAATGCCATAACCAAAGTCATGATGCACAAACCTGGAATAATGGCCAAATATGGTTTCCCTAGAATGATGTAATTATAGTGATCCTTTATCATTGCTCCCCAACTTGCCATTGGAGGCTGAGCACCAATCCCCAAAAAACTCAATCCACTTTCTATTAGAATCGCTGCAGCAAAATTTGCTGCGCAAATAACAATTACGGGAGCCATTATGTTGGGCAAGATGTGCTTGGTGACAATTCTAAAATGACTGAAGCCCAAAGCTCTTGCTGCGGTGACGTATTGCAACTCCTTAGCACTTATTATTTGCCCGCGCACCACACGTGCCACTTCTACCCACATAGTTAGCCCTACAGCTATGAATACCTGCCAAAACCCTTTTCCAAGTGCCAAGGTGATGGCTATGACCAACAACAGCGTAGGGATTGACCAGGTTACATTTATAACCCACATAATGAGCGCATCTATCTTTCCGCCAAAATAACCAGCTACACTTCCCATAAAAACACCTATTGCCAAGGAAATGAAGACAGCAACAAAACCTATGAAAAAGGAAATGCGAGCCCCTACCAAAACACGACTCAACAAGTCCCTACCATATTTGTCTGTTCCCAAATAGAATGTCTTTTCACTTATGAATGTTTCCATTGAGGCATTCTCCTTCTCAAGAGTCACGGTTTTATTCAACCCTTTCAACCCATCGGAAGCATACTCCGTATAATTAATGGCTTTTCCTTTTATTGAATAACTGGATATCGGAACCTCTGTCTCGGTCGTTGTCTTTCCGAAGAACAATCCATCAAAAAAACCTTGCTTGCTTTCAATTTTTGTAGGCAGGGTCAGCATCTTTATTTTAAACCCAGGTCGTTTTGAGTGAATTGATAGATGCATTTGATTTGCATTCTGGGAATTATCTGGTGCAAATGCATATGCGAATACGGAAACCAGACCTATGAAAACGATAAAATAGAAACTAAAAACGCCCCAAAAGGTTTTTTTGAACTTTTGGAGCGCCAATTGTCTTAATGAGTTTGCTGTCTTACTCATTTACATTGTTAATTTTTTACTGTAGCCACCTTTTTGATTTCATAGGACATCTTTAGGTCGTCGAGAACATTGAGTGCTTCTTCCACATACACATCTTGACTTAAGCTTTTATGCCAACGCTCTCTTTTTTGCTTTAGAACACTGTCCTTTAAAAATAGATTTTCTTCATAAGGAAGAGAAGAGAACGTCAAGTTCGTTTTGTAATCGGAGATCGCATCGAATTCCTTTGCTTTGTTTTCATCGGCCTCCAATTCTGCTCTGTATTGCTCATAGTTCAAAGAAAATGTATTGTCATCCATTTGTTCTTTGATCCATTTCGCATTTTTTTCAATAAGCATCAATTGTTCGTTGTTTTTCATACGTGCTTTACTATTGTTGATGGTTGCATCATAATCATAGTAGTTATTCCAAGAGTCGTACTCCACGGCTCGTATCTTGTCCCAAGCCAATGGGTTGTCTTGATCGCGCTCACCTATATCCACGAAGCTATAGCGGTCTGGCACCACAATGTCACTTTTCACGCCTTCCAATTGGGTAGATCCACCATTTATTCTGTAAAACTTCTGTCTCGTTATCTTTATCGCTCCCAAGTCTCCGTGAGAACTATTTCTTACCATTCTGTTCAAATCCAATATGTTTTGCACTGTTCCCTTTCCATAGGTTTGCTTGCTCCCTATTATTATGGCACGTCTATAATCTTGCATTGCTGCTGCTAGAATTTCTGATGCAGAAGCCGACAGTTCATTAACCATTATTACCATTGGTCCATCCCATGTTATCGATTTGTCATCGTCTGTCAATACATCTTTAGGCTCACCAGTTGAACGCACTTGAACTATAGGTCCTTCCTTGATGAACAATCCAGCAATGTCAACAACCGTCTTGAGTGATCCACCTCCATTGTCTCGCAAATCCAAGACCAAGCCTTCCATTCCTTCTGCTTTTAACCTCTCTATCTCCTTTTTTATGTCTGAAGCAGCGTTTCGGTTGTCGTAATCTTTGAAATCTATGTAAAACTTTGGTAGGTTGATAACTCCATAGGTTTTTCCATTTTTCTTGACTGTCGATGATTTCGCATATGTTTCTTCCAATTCCACTATATCTCTTGTTATTGAAATCTCCTCAATGGATCCATCCACCTTTTTAAGGGTTAGGTATACTTTGGTTCCCTTTGGCCCTTTTATTAATTTGATGGCATCATCTATTCGCATGCCGACTATGCTAACAGACTCTTCTTCTTTTTCCTGACGTACTTTCAAGATAACGTCTCCAACCTCGAGTTCTTGACCTCTCCAGGCCGGTCCTCCAGATATGAGCTCTGTTATTTTGGTATAGTCCATTCGTTTTTGCAATCGCGCACCTATTCCTTCAAGTTGTCCAGAAATTTGCTGATCGAAACGATCCTTTGCAGTTGGTGCCAAGTATGATGTATGAGGATCAAAACCTTCCACAATGGCATTTACATACATTGAGAACCAATCTTTGCGTTCCATGTCCTCTATGAAGTCCGTATAGTAGATATTCAAGTTCTTCAATGTCTCTTTCCTAGCCTCTGCTTCTAATTCCACCAATGATTTCTTTTCCTTGGCTTCTTCAGAATCCTTTTCATCTTCTTGGTCAGAAATCAAAATATCGTATGTAGCTATAGTCCTGAACTTGAGTTGTTGTCTCCAACGCTCTTTCAACTTACTCTTGTTCTTTACATAGTCATGCTTTTCGTAGTCTGTATTTATAGTTTCGTTTTTCTTGAAATCAAAAGGTTTGTTCAATATGGTTTTGTAAAACACCTTTGCTTCTTCCATTCTTTTGATAAGACGCTCGTTTGTTAGATTAAAAAATGAAATGTCATATGCTTTCAATTGGTCATCCAACTCGGTTTCATATTTTTTAAACTCCTCTATGTCCGATTTTAGAAAGTAACGCTTCAATGGGTCTATTCTTTCCAAATAAGTTTTGTATACATCTTTGGAAAAATCATCATTGAAATCTTTTGGTTGGAAATGCAATTGTTCCAGCGCCAAAGTTATTATTTGAATCAACAACTTATCTTTATTGGGATCGTTATCCACCTTTGTCGTAAAGCTACAAGAGCCAAATGCCAGCAATAACACGAGCATCAACACATTATATTTCTTTTTCATCTATTCTTTTCTTTGTTATTATTTTAATAGTTAAATGAAATTTCCCATATGAGTACATCGTATTAAACATGCCCCATCTCCATCTCACATTCCTTTTAATTGTTTTCTTCCACTTTGTTTATTGTTCAATAATAATTTCTACTAAAATAAAGAAAAAACCGTGCCAACAATGGCATTCTTCGCTAATTTTTTGTTAAACACCGCAAATTCACATAATCCTTGAGAAATTATGTATTTTAGCGTGTAATTACAAAGGAAAAACAATGAAGAAACCTCTTATTTTAGTTACCAATGACGATGGCATTACTGCTCCCGGCATTCGGGCTTTAATTGAAGTCATGAAGACAATTGGAGATGTCGTAGTAGTTGCGCCAGACAGTCCACAAAGTGGTATGGGACATGCCATTACCATAAATTCGACATTGCATATCCACAAAATAAACATTGATGATGACATCCAAAGGGAATATAGTTGTTCGGGAACACCTGCAGATTGTGTTAAAATTGCCGTGAATGAAATTTTGGGCCGTAGACCGGATCTATGCGTTTCGGGCATAAACCATGGTTCCAATTCTTCCATTAACGTTATTTATTCGGGTACGATGAGTGCTGCCATAGAGGCTGGCATAGAAGGGATTCCTGCCATTGGCTTCTCCAACTTGAATCACAGTTGGAAGGCCAACTTCGAAGTTTCGAAAAAGTATGTGAAATCCATCGCTGAAAATGTTTTGAAACATGGATTGGAAAAAGGCATTGTTTTGAATGTAAATATTCCTAATTTAGATGAAGAGGACATAAAAGGAGTGAAAATATGCAGACAAGCCAAAGCCAATTGGAAAGAGGAATTCGACAAGAGGCAAACACCACAAGGGAAAGATTACTATTGGCTTTCGGGAATTTTTGAAAATTACGATACAGGTGAAGACACAGATGAATGGGCTTTGGAAAATGGTTATGTCTCAGTTGTCCCCGTTCAATTTGACTTGACTGCTCACCAATGCATAAAGAAACTTAATACTTGGGATTTCAATGAATAAAAAAGCTATAATTATTGGTTTCGTCATAGGTTTGGCAACAACTTTTGTTGGCGTATCCCTTTACACTGTTTTTATAGGCATAAAATTGGATCTAACGGCAAATGAAATCATCAACAAGATACTGTCTTCCAGTGTTCTTGGCAAGCGCGCAAGCATTGGAGTTCTTTTAAACCTTCCGGTCTTCTATTATTTTTTAAATAAAAAAAAAGAAGATTTTGCTAAAGGTGTTTTGATGGCCATTGTTTTGGTGGCTGTTATTTTTATTGTGAATAAGTTTTAAAACATATGAGATATTACATTATTTCAGGAGAAGCTTCTGGCGACTTGCATGGTTCTAATCTAATGAAGGCCCTATTGCTTGAAGATGTCAACGCAGATTTCAGGTTTTGGGGAGGAGATCTCATGCAAGAGATAGGGGGCACACTTGTAAAGCACTACAAAGACCTTGCTTTCATGGGTTTTTTGGAGGTTGTCATGAATTTAAGAACCATTGCCAAAAACCTAGCTTTTTGCAAAAAGGACATAGAGGCCTACAATCCCGATGCAATTCTATTTATAGACTACCCTGGCTTCAATCTCCGCATAGCAAAATGGGCCAAGCAAAAAAACTACAGGACACATTACTATATTTCTCCACAAATTTGGGCCTGGAAAGAAAACAGAATAAAGGCCATTAAAAACGATGTGGATGAAATGTATGTAATTCTTCCTTTTGAAAAAACCTTCTATGAAGACAAGCATAACTTTCCGGTACATTTTGTAGGTCACCCCCTAATTGATGCCATTGCCGGGAGAATACAAGTTGACGAGTTCGAATTCAGAACTAAAAATGGACTGAGCAACAAACCAATCATTGCTCTCCTACCTGGTAGTAGGAAGCAAGAGATCACAAAAATACTATCCATCATGTTAAGCTTGGTAGATAGCTACAAGGATTATCAATTCGTTATTGCTGGAGCTCCCGGACAGGATTACGACTTTTACAAACAATTCATAAAGAAAACGAACATTCATTTTATTTCCAATAAAACCTATGACCTTCTAAGTGTATCTACAGCGGCTTTGGTAACCTCAGGAACTGCGACTTTAGAGACTGCTCTTTTCAAAGTACCCCAAGTCGTGTGCTACAAGGGAGGATGGTTATCTTATCAAATTGGGAAACGATTGGTAAACTTGGATTACATCTCTCTTGTCAATCTCATCTTGGAAAAAGAGGCTGTGACCGAGTTGATTCAAAATGATTTCAACACCAAACGCTTGAAGAGAGAACTCGACATCATATTGGACAGTTATGTACGCACCAAGTTTTTCATCAATTATTATGACTTAGAAAAGAAATTAGGCGGAAAGGGTGCTAGTGCCAAAACAGCAAAACTCATATACGATTCTTTAAACACCCTTACAGATTAATGCGAAAGATTACCCTAACCCTACTCCTACTCATCACTTTGTTCACATCAGCTTGTGGCTCATCCAAAAATAGTCGTACCGTGGTCACTAAAAAGGACAAAACTTCCAAAAGCATAAAGAAGCCAAGCACCAAACCCAAAAGTGACAACGCCAGTGATGCCAATGTTAGTCTTCTTGCCAAAGCAGTTGTAGACAACGCGAAACATTATAAAGGAACGCGTTATAAATATGGAGGAACAACAAAATCTGGAATGGATTGTTCTGGTTTAATCTACACTGCTTTCAAAAAAGAAAACATCAGTATCCCAAGAGCATCCAGTGCAATGGCAAAAGCTGGAAATTGGATTGACCTAAAAGAGGTAAAGGTTGGTGATTTGCTATTTTTCGCAACGAAGAAAAACAATCGCAATGTCAATCATGTAGGTCTAGTCACTTCATCACGCACTGGAAATGTGGAGTTTATACATTCCTCCACAAGCAAGGGAGTCATTGTATCCAATCTAGCAGAGCATTATTGGTATTTTGCCTTTGTTCAAGCCAGACGTTTGCTTTAAAAACAATTTAAAATTAAATAAACTCAGATTGTCAATAATTTAGTTTTTTTCATTACCTTTTGGTATTGAAAGCCCTTAATTTCATTATAATAAAACTAACTTTTTGTTTGGTTGCAGGAATACTGTTAGCATATTTTTTCGCTATTCCTTTAGCCCTGTCATTGTATGTATCCGTTTCCCTCTTATTGCTTTTAGGCACATCATTATTCATTTCCAAACGACGACGACACATCAAGCCCATATGGTTTGGAGTCATTACCCTCATAACAACGATTTCCATCGGGGTCATGGTTACCAACCTAAACAACCAAATCCTATCTCCCAAACATTACTCTAATTTCTATTCATTGGAAAAACCCATCACCTTTAGAGTTAGAACCATTCTCAAATCAGGAAAATACAATGACAAGTACATTATTGACATTCTAAAAATCGAAGATTGGAACGTCTCAGGCAAGGCTATGCTAAATATTGCAAAAGATAGCATGAGACCAATTTTGAGCGTTGACGAAATCCATATGACTACCGAAGCTTTGCAAGGCATAAATGGCCCAGTGAATCCAAATCAATTTGATTACAAGAGCTATTTGGAAAAACAATACGTGTATGATCAAATATACACTAAAAGGGAAAGGCTGATTACCATGAGCAATAAAAAGCATACGCTTTTTGGATATGCGGACCTACTACGAAAAGCCATCAATGCAAAACTGAAGCGCTTTGACTTCACACATAATGAACTAGCCGTAATAAATGCTTTGATCCTTGGGCAACGACAAAACATAGGCAAAGACATTAGAACCAATTACACCAATGCTGGAGCCATACATATTTTAGCTGTTTCCGGTTTGCACATTGGAATTATCTTCTTCTTGTTGAATGCTATTCTTTATCCTTTAAGATATTTAAAACGTGGCATACCCCTGCAGGTCGGCCTCATTGTTTTAATTCTTTGGAGTTTTGCCATTGTTGCCGGCTTGTCTGCTTCCGTTACCAGAGCCGTTACAATGTTTAGCATTGTTGCCATTGGCATGCATTTGAAACGACCAACGAACATTTACAACACTCTAGCCAGCTCCATTCTCATCCTATTGCTTTTCAAGCCCATGTTTCTTTTTGATGTCGGATTCCAGCTAAGCTATCTCGCCGTTTTTTCCATTGTATCCATTCAACCAATTCTAGCTAGATTATGGGAACCCAAATATTATATTTATAAACGTTTTTGGGAAATTGTCACCGTATCCATTTCTGCACAAATTGGAGTTATCCCGGTTAGTCTGTTTTACTTCCATCAATTCCCTGGTCTCTTCATTATTTCAAATATTGTCATCATCCCTTTTCTTGGCATGGTATTAGGTTTTGGTTTATTCATCGTTGCTCTTGCCCTCATTGATTGTCTTCCTTCATTTTTAGCAAATCTTTATGGAAAGCTCATTGGTTTGATGAATAATTTCGTCGAATGGATTGCCTCACAAGAACATTTTCTCTTCAAAGAAATCTCATTCAATGGACTGCAAGTCGTCTTTTCCTATTTAATGATAATTGCCTTGGTAAGATTTGCCACAAAACAAACCTATAAAAGAACATGTTTTGCATTGATTGCGTTGGTGTTTTTTCAAACTGCGTTGATCATCACAAAATATAACTCAAATGAAAATTGTTTCACTATTTTTCACAAAAGCAAACATACCATCATTGCCAACAAAACAAATTCCAAGCTCCAAATATATTCAAGTTTGGATAGCCTCAATCAATATAAAATGCTATCGAATTACAAAGTAGCCAATAATGTAGAACTGGTTACAACTGATACTTTGCAGTCCATTTACAGCATAAATTCTGAACATATCCTACTCATTGACAGCTTGGGCATTTACAATTTGGAAACATTGAAGCCCAAATATGTCTTGCTGCGCAATTCTCCAAAAATAAACTTAAAGAGAATGATCGATGTTTTGAACCCTGAATATGTCATTGCCGATGGTAGCAATTACAAATCCTACATAAGACGTTGGAAGGCATCGTGCGAAAAAGAGAAGCTCCCTTTTCACTATACTGGTGAAAAGGGAGCTTTTACAATAGTATTAGACTAAAGTCTAATTTGTGAATTCTGCTTTAAACTCTTTATAATACTCGTTAAATGCTTGTTGCGTATCCATTCCCTTATGATCGTCTTTTTTAAACATCTTTAGGTACAATTCCAATTGTTGAGGAGTCTTGTAGCCAACAATTGGAGCCAAGAATTCTCCATTTTCATCCAAAAATACCATGGTCGGATAAGATCTTATGCTAAAAAATCTTGACAATTGATGTGAAGAATTCCTTCTCTTTGCCTTTGCTGGATCGTAATTGGGGTTTGTAAAGGTCTCTCCCTTGAAGTTAACCGTTTCATTTCCTTCTGCATTGAACTTTACCGCATAATAATTCTTATTGATATATGCAGCCACGTCTTTGTTTTTAAACGTATTCCTATCAAGCATCTTGCATGGACCACACCAACTGGTATACATATCCATGATAATCTTCCTGGGCTCCTTCTTTTGAAGCTCTACGGCTTCTTCCAAAGTCACCCAATTGATTTCTTGTGCTGAAATAGAGATAGTGGCAAATACTGTAAACAGCAATAAAATGATAGTCTTCTTCATTTTTTAATTGTTTTTATTTTTTAATTGTAGTCGCAAATAACATTCCAAAGTTACAAAAAATAAAAAAACGCCTCAATGAGGCGCTTTTTATGTACGAACAATACCTATTTAATACCGTGCATCATTTTTAACAGCTTACGGTTAAGAACTAACATTATCAATGCCGCAGCTATAGGGATTATGGTAAATATCAAGAAGAAAGTAGACAACCCATGCTCTTCTGAGATTGGATCAATGAAACTTCCTGTAAATCCTCCTAAGAGATTTGCAAAGAAATTGGCTGTAAACCAGATTCCGAACATCAAGCTTACAAACTTCACAGGTGCCAATTTACTAACATAGGACAAACCTACTGGTGATACGCATAATTCTCCCATAGTATGCAAGAAATAAGCAATAACCAAGAATATTAAGCTAACAGATGCCGTTTTAGCTCCATCTGGTATGCCTGCAGCTCCATAAGCCAATGCAGCGAATCCTAAACCTACCAAGAGCAACCCAATGGCAAATTTAACTGGCCCTGAAGGGTTGTATTTGCTTTCCCAAAGTTTGGAGAACAACGGAGCAAATAGAATGATGAACAAGGAGTTTAGCACCGAGAACCATGAAGCAGGCACTTCTGTCGTATCCGATTGAAAGTCTCTATTCAGCATCCAAATCACAATACCCCAAATGATGACAAAACTCAACCCCAAAATAATGTTGGCTAGAGAGTATTTACTATATGTTTGTTTAAATAACATGGCCAAAACCCAAGTAATAACCAGCATCGGTACTACTGTTATTATAGTATTTATTATTTTAAATGATGTAGCTGCACTACCTTCCAAAGATCTGTCTGTATAATCTGCAGCAAAGACCGTCATCGAACCACCAGCTTGCTCAAATGCCCACCAAAAGAACACCACGAACAACGAGAAAACACCAATTACTATCATTCTATCCCTCACTACTTTGGACTTTTCTACCTCTTCAACAACATCTTCTATATCCTCCCCTATTTGTTCTACAGCATCTTCCACTACATCATCGACATCTCCTGCTTTAATAGGTGTCAATCCTATTTTCGCAAATATCTTTTGAGAGAAATAAAATTGTAGCATTCCAAAGAACATAAATACACCAGCAAGACCAAACCCATAATGCCAGCTAATATTTTCTCCTATGTATCCACATAAAAGAATACCCAAGAAAGCGCCTGCATTGATCCCCATGTAGAAAATGGTATATCCAGCATCTTTCTCCTTTCCTTGTGTTTTGTATAATTGCCCAACCATTGAAGAAATATTCGGCTTAAAAAAACCGTTCCCAATAATTAGAAATGACAACCCCGCATAAAAGAACATGGAGGTCATCCCTTCCAAAGCCATAGATGCATGTCCAAGTGTCATAATAAATGCGCCTAAAATGATTGCCTTTCTGTAGCCCATGAATTTATCTGCTATGAAGCCTCCAATAATTGGAGTAATATAAACTAATCCAGTATACCATCCATAAAGTACCAAAGCATCTGCTCTGTCCCATCCCCAACCTGGAGCATATCCTTTTTCCGCATCACCCAGAATAGAAGTTATTAAAAACAATACCAATAGTGCACGCATTCCATAATAGGAGAAGCGTTCCCACATCTCTGTAAAAAACAGTACAAATAACCCAGACGGATGCCCTAACACCGTTTTTTGATTGGTCTCTGAACCTCCAAATTTAAATTCCATATAAATTAATTATTAGTTAGTAAAAGTAATTATCCTTTAATTTTAATTTTCTCTTTAGCAACTTTTGGTGCTTTGATTTTATCTCCCAAAGTTCTATCTATGAAGTTTGTCATTTTCTTATACAAATGCAATCTCGTGTTTCCTCCATAGATCCCATGATTCTTATCTGGATAGATCATCCATTCGAATTGCTTGTCTACCTGAATCAAGGCCTCTACCATTCTCATCGTGTTTTGCACGTGTACGTTATCATCTCCTGTTCCATGAATCAACAGGAAGTCTCCTTTCAACTTGTCTACGTGATTTATCGGGGAATTGTCATCGTAACCACTTGCATTTTCTTGAGGTGTCGTCATATATCGCTCCGTATATATGGTATCGTAAAACCTCCAACTCGTTACTGGTGCTACGGCTATTGCCATCTTAAACACATCATTCCCCTTGAACAGGGCATTGCTGCTCATGAAACCACCATAGCTCCATCCCCAAATTCCTATTCTACTAGCGTCCACGTACGATCGTGCACCCAACTGTTTTGCAGCTTCAATTTGATCTTCGACTTCAAACTTACCCAATTCCTTTTGGGTTACCTTCTTGAAATCGGCTCCCTTCAGGCCTGTCCCTCTTCCATCCACACAAGCTACGATATATCCCTTTTGGGCAAGCATTTGATACCAATAATCGTTTGCACTATTCCAGCGATTGGCAACTTGTTGTGATCCTGGGCCAGAGTATTGGTACATGAACAAAGGGTACTCTTTTGTCGCATCGAAATTTGCAGGTTTGATCATCCACATGTTCAAATCGTTTCCATTGACATTCATTGTACTGAATTCCTTCTTGGAAGTAGTGTATCCAAGAAGTTTCTGAGCCAAGTCGTCATTGTCCTTTATGCTTTTTACGACATCCCCAGTATCAGAATCGTTCAATGTGTATTCTGGAGGAGTCGTTGCACTCGAAAACGTATTTATGAAGTATGTGAAATCCGCACTAAATGCTGCATTGCTAGTTCCATTGGTCTTTGTCAAGCGTTTTTTGCTTGTACCGTTCAAAGCTATGGAATACACATCTCTGTTTACGGATCCATTTTCAACGGACTGGTAGTATATCTTGTCATTTTTGGCATCAAACCCATAGTAGTTGGTCACCTCCCAATTCCCTTTGGTTATTTGGTTTATCAACTTTCCTTTCTTATCATAATGATATATGTGATTATATCCATCCTTTTCACTCGTCCAGATAAAACTATCATCCTTTAAAAAAGTTAGGTTGTCCGTTATGTCTATGTAAGCTTTGTCTTTTTCTGAAATGGCTATGAAAGCCTTGTTCTTCTTGGCATTTATCATCCAAAGATCCAATTCGTTTTGATGGCGATTCATGTACTGCGCACTCAAGACATCTGGATCGTTTGTCCATTTAATCCTTGGGATGTAAAAATCGTCATAAGACTTATCCACCTTGACAGTTTGGGTTTTGTTCTTATCCAAGTCATAAATATGCAAAGACACTATTGCATTTGCCTCTCCCGCTTTGGGATATTTGAATACCGTTTGCGTTTGGTATAGCTTTTCTCCATAGACATCCATGGAAAATTCTGGCACATTGGTTTCATCGAAACGAATGAACGCGATCTTATCACTAGCTGCATTCCACTCGAAAGCGCGAACAAATGCAAACTCCTCTTCGTAAACCCAGTCTGTGATGCCATTTATGATTTTATTTTTCTCTCCGTCAAAGGTAATTTGAGTCGTTGTTCCAGACACTAGATCCCTCACATACAAATTGTTATTAAAACCAAAAGCGACTTTATTTCCGTTAGGAGAAAAAGTCGGCTCTTGAATCTTATTGTCTGAAATTGCTATTGTTTCTTTTGTTTTCGCATTGAATACATAATAGTTACCCAAGCTGGAACGTCTAAAGATAGATTCTTCATTCGTTGCCAAAAGCACTTGCTGCTCATCTTCGCTAAATGTATAATCCGAAAAGTATTGTAGCGATTTTATATCTGGGGACGAAACCAAGGTCTTTACCTTTTCCAGAGTCTTGTAGTCGTATATATCTATTGTTGTCGTTCCCTTTTCCCTGTCAAAATTCAAAACAGAATACTGCTGTCCATTGTTCATGGAATGCAACGCATCCATACGCTCTGTTCTAAATGCACCTCCCCATATTTCCTCAAGGTCTATGTTTTTGGTTTGAGCTGATGTTAAAGTAGTTGCAAAAAAGAAAGTGAGCAGTAAATATTTACAAATTTTCATTAAGTGTGATTTTAAACAAAATAATGCCAAGTTTACTAAAAAATATGCAAAAAACCCCAACTATTAACAGTTATTTCTATCTATTATGACCACATCATCAACATTTAAAGCAAGCCACTTAATTCCAGCAATGGCATATGGGATAACTGGTAAATGTCTTTGAGTGCTCCAACTTATACATTAACGAATCATACTTTCCTACAAGAGTAGTATATTTGTCTCATTAAATCACACCTAATGAACAAATCGATTTCTGGTTTTTCCAAATTATCAAAATCTAAAAAAATAGATTGGATTGTAAGTACTTACCTCTCAAATTCCGATGTCGCAAAAAACACCATTAAACAGTATTTCAATACAGACAAAAAACTACAACGACTCCATGACGAGTTTATAGAAAACACCATTTCCAACTATTATCTACCTCTTGGGGTTGCACCGAACTTCCTAATCAATGGCTATACCTATGCAGTGCCAATGGCAATAGAAGAGAGTTCCGTGGTTGCCGCTGCAAGCAAGGCGGCCAAATTCTGGATGGATCGTGGAGGTTTCAAGGCAACTGTAATTTCCACCACCAAAATCGGGCAAGTTCATTTTATGTACAATGGGAGTTTTGACAACTTAAAATTGTTTTTCAACTCCATAAAGTCCGAACTAATAGAAAATGCCAAACCCATAACCAAAAACATGGAAAAGCGAGGTGGTGGCATCATAGACATAGAATTGAGAGACAAGACGGAAAGCATAGATGGATACTACCAGTTGCATGCTACTTTTGAAACATTGGATGCAATGGGGGCCAACTTCATAAACTCTTGTTTGGAACAATTTGCAAAAACTTTCAAAGCTAAAGCAGAAAACACACTTTCTTCTCCCATTGAAATCGTAATGAGCATTCTTTCCAATTATGTCCCAGATTGTTTGGTACGTGCGGAAGTCTCTTGCAATGTTGAAGACTTGACTGAAGACAACATAGACGCAGAAGCCTTTGCTAGAAGGTTTGTTCAAGCAGTAAACATAGCTGAAGTAGAACCGCATAGGGCGGTTACACACAACAAAGGCATTATGAACGGCATTGATGCCGTCGTTCTTGCTACTGGAAACGATTTTAGAGCGATCGAAGCAGGTGTACATGCATATGCCTCCAAAGATGGCCAATACAGAAGTTTGACACATGCCAAAGTCGAAAATGGCATTTTCAACTTTTGGATGGAGGTTCCATTGGCCTTGGGGACGGTTGGAGGTTTAACAAGTTTACACCCCTTGGTCAAGATTGCCCTGGAAATCTTGGGAAAACCCAAAGCTACCGAGTTAATGCAAATTGTTGCAGTAGCTGGATTGGCTCAAAATTTTGCAGCACTGCGTTCATTGACAACTACTGGCATTCAGGAAGGACATATGAAGATGCACTTGATGAACATCTTGAACCAGTTTGATGCCAACAACCAAGAAAAGGAAGCTATCGTCAATCATTTTAAAACACATGCTGTAACACATAGTGCCGTAGTCGAAGCCATAAACGAACTAAGAACAAAATAAACAAAAACACCAAGTGACCAAAACTTTCTATAGCAACGGAAAACTATTGCTCTCTGGCGAATATGTCGTACTTGATGGAGCTAGGGCATTGGCTATACCTACAAAACATGGTCAATCGTTGCTTGTCGAACCCAACAAGGAATCCAAGGTCCTATGGAAAAGCATTGATGAGAACAATGAGATTTGGTTTGAAGGTTCTTTTTCATTTGATGCCATTTCCAATGGTTTTTCCAACGCTCCAAATGACATATCTGGACGATTGATTCAAATTCTAAATGCAGCAATCCGACTAAACCCAAACTTTTTAAAGGACGAAAAAGGATACTCCGTAGTATCGAAATTGGATTTTCCTAGAAATTGGGGGTTGGGGTCTTCTTCGACCTTGCTCAACAATGTTGCGCAGTGGGCGAAAATCGATCCTTTTAAACTATCCGACGCTACTTTTGGAGGCAGTGGCTACGACATTGCGTGCGCATCCAACGACACCCCCATATTCTATTCCTTGAAAGAGAACATACCAAACATTGAGCCAGCAAACTTCAATCCTTCCTTCAAGGATAGATTGCATTTCGTACATCTAAACCAAAAGCAGGATAGCAGAGAAGCCATAAAAACCTATTTGAAGAACAAAAGACAAGTTTCCGAAGTCATACTCGAAATAGACGCAATCACCAATAAGCTGAATTCGTCAAACACGATTGTTGAATTCGAACACTTGATTGCCAAGCATGAGGTTTTAATTGGACGAATCACCAATCAAACCCCCATACAAGAACGACTCTTCAACGATTACGATAATGCCATAAAAAGCCTTGGTGGATGGGGAGGGGATTTCATATTGGCCACTGGAAGATTTAACGAGGTGGAACATTACTTCAATTCAAAAGGATACCAAACCATCATTCCTTTTACAAATATGGTTTTGGCGTCTTAATACAGATTACCAATAGAAATATTACTAAAACTTGGATGTTTTTTTGATTTTGTACACTCTTAGAACTGAATGATTGTTTAAGATTTTACTTAACTGCTTTTTTGCGATATTCGTTATTGCCATTATTGTTTGATCAAAACCATTTCCAAAGGCATTTGGTATATGTTTACTTGTTGTTCTGTAACGTAGTCCAAAGCTGGATTTACTTTATTGTTCCAATTTAGCCTCTCTATCCCCGAAACATTTTCATATTCTATCTTCAAATCTGATGATTGTAAAAAATCAGAGATACCTGGCTTAACTATGCTCATATGATAACGGTTAACATTTGGCGGATTTCTTACTGTATTACCGTCTGACAAATAAGAAATTCCAAGTTTGGTATAACCGTTTAATAGGAATTTTATCATAATTTGTTTATCGGGTTTTCTCTGGCAACAAATTACTCAAAGTTAATAAAATGTTTCCGACATGCCATGAATTACTTTCATCAATCAATAGCTGCAAATATTTTTTACAGTGATTTGACTCTTACCTTCCAAAACTTCGAAAAGTGATTAATCCGTTACTCGCAATTCCGGCTCCCATAAAAGTCTTTTTTCAAATATAAGCACCTAAAATAAAATGTATGACTCCATTTCAAAGGCCTCCAAATCATTATCTCTCATGGGATACGATTTTGAATCCTTAGTCAAAACCTTTCCGGTTTCAAATAATCCATAAAACCAAAACACCTCGCAAAATTGCGAGGTGTTTTGGTTTTATGTAAGGTGTGTATCTTAGATTATTGAACCGTTTTAGCTCTATTGTCCTCTATCTCTGCAGCATCTTTCAATGCTTGCAACAATCTAGAGTTTACTGCATTTACCTTTTGCGTTCCCAGACGGTTTGCAAAGGATTGGTAGTTATCCAATTTTACAGCTGGTGTCTTCTTGGTCACTTGTATCATATACACTCCATTGTCACCAGTAACCAATTTGGATGTTGCTCCTTCTTCCAAACCAAAAGCGGTCCCCACAACCAATGCCTCTTTTCCTGCGCCTGCAATGGTTGGATTCTTCATGTTGATTGCCGAAGCAGATTTTATCGTTTGATTTTCAGCTGCAGCTAGATCCTCCAACGTCGTTGCACTAATTCTATCCTTGATCTGCTTTGCTTTTTTCTCTTTTCTTATTTCAGGCAATGCAGTAACAGATGCATCAGTTAAGTTCATTAGACCTGCTTCATTTTTAGCAGTAACTTGAGCAATTACATAGCCGCCTCCAGGGATGGAAAAACGTTTTACGTCTCCAACCTCAGTTCCGTCTTCAAACGTCCAACGCACTATTGCTCTTTGGTTACCGACTCCAGGAATGTTTTCGTCCAATTCCTTGATTGTATTTACTGGATTCACCCTTGCATTGGCTTCTTTTGCCACTTCTTGGAAATCTTTCTTGCTTGCTGCTATTTCAAAATTGGAAGCATCTCTGAATATTTTGTCTTCGGTTTCCAATGATGCTTCTATCTTTCTTTCTATCGTCGCCAATTTATAAGCAGCTTCTTTATCTTTTTGACTTAATATTTCAATGATGTGGTATCCAAATGATGTTTTGACAACATCTATGTCTCCTTTTTTGTTCTCGAAAGAGAAAGCCTTGAACTCGGCTGCCATTCCTGCATTGTATCCAAATTCGATCTCTCCATCTTTTTCATTGCTCACTTTATCCGAAGACAAATCCAACAAGTCCACAAACTTGGCACTTCTGGATTTTATGGCTCCCAATATGCTATCTGCAGTCGCTTTGGCTTGTTCATCCGTTTTCACCACATCTGCAGCTGCTCTAGTCGCTCCGACAAAAGGAACCAATATGTGTCTTACTTTTACAGAATCCGGCAATTGTGTCACTGCGACCAATTTCGTTATCTTGTAAGCAGTTCCGTCTTTGTATGGCCCGTATACGGCTCCTACGTTAAGTTTTGTAATCGTATCCTTTATTGCGGCAGGAATCGTATTTGGGAAATTGTAGTTGTCTGTAAATTTGATGTCTGAATCCGAATGTTCGTTTACGAAAGCCCCAACCTTATCCGCTGTCACCTTTGCAAAGCTTGGAATGGTATCTGTATTACCATCTACATATTTTACTTCACCATCTATCAATTTCGCCAATTCTGCCTTAATTGCATTCTCATCTTCAACAGAAGCTACTTCGTCAAACTTTACAAATTGTATGTTTCTTGAATCTTCTACTTCGTATTTTTTCTTGTGCTTGTTGATATAGCTTGTAATTTCAGATTTTGAAACTTCGATGCTGCTGTCCTGTATCGAAGAAAAAGGTATTTGAACAAATTTGATGTCCACCTTGTCTCCTTCAAGCTTATGATCCAACTCTCCTTCATTCAAAGTTGCTGTTGTGCCTGCTTTGACCAAGTTCATATATGTCTCTTGCAACCCTCTTGCAGAAACAGACGTTTCATAGTCTACCCATTGTTGGTAGGCCAGTTTGTTCTTCCCATCCTTCAAATTGGCGATGTAAGTGTTTAGTTTTGCCTTGTCGAACAAACCTGCTTCATTTTGAAACTCTGGGCTATTCTGTAAACTAGGCTTTAGCAACTCTATCATTTGTTCTCTACCAATGCTTAATCCAAGTTCTTCAAACTGAGTTTCCATGACTATCCTGTTGACTTCGGAATTATACACTTGATTCATTATCTGAGTCATCGTTGCATTAGGGTTTTTTCTTGCTTCAACTTGGGCCATAAATGCCTCACGAGAAATATCCTCTCCATTTATCGTTGCCACCACATTTGGAGACTTTCCTCCAATACTCACGTTTGAATCAAAAAGTCCCGATAGTATAAAAGCAAATAATGCCAATGCTATTACCAATATCAGTACGAATGTTTTTTGTCTTATCTTATTTAAAATTGCCATCTGTCGAAATAGATTTTATGAAATATAGTGGGCGAAAATACCATTTTCTATTTAATAATAAAAGGAGAATTTATCATTAATTCCAATAATTTGGAAATGTGTCTTACTTTTCTTTAAATGAAGCCTTAAAGTTAATCGTATTAGGCTAATCTTCCTCTTTAACATTAAGACTCACCAAATTAATTTTAGTATCTGAAACTTCCAAGATCCTGAATTGAAATTTTTCGGTATCCACCAATTCATCTTGTTCTGGAATTTCCTCGGTATGCCCCACTATCAATCCTCCCAGAGTTTCGTAGTTTTCACTTTCAGGCAGATTGAGCTTATAGGTCTCATTCAAGTAATCGACCTCCAACCGGGCAGAGAACACGTAATTCGAGTTGTCTTTTTTCTCTTCAATTAGCAAAACGGTGTCATGCTCATCCTCAATCTCCCCAAACAACTCCTCTACGATATCCTCCACTGTCATCATTCCCGACGTCCCTCCGTATTCATCCAAGACGATCGCTATGCTCTTTCGCTTTTTTATGAGTACGTTAAGTATGTCGTTTATTAGCATTGTCTCTGGAACATACTCCACGGCAAGTATCATTGCCTTTATTGTCTTGGGTCTTTTAAAGAGCTCGAATGCATGGGCATAACCTATGATGTCATCGACAGTGTCCTTGTAAATCAAAATCTTGGAGTAGCCAGTTTCTATGAACAATATGTTTAACTCCTCGATGGAATCGTTAATTTCCACCGCAACGATTTCTGTCCTAGGCACCATTACCTCCCGTGCTTTCACCTCTGCAAACTCCAATGCATTCTGAAAAATCTGTATTTCGCTATCCACATCTTCATGTGCTTCCACCGATTCCATCTGCTCACTTATGTAATTGCCCAACTCCACCTTTGTAAAAGCAAGTTGCACTTGGTCTCCCTCTGTTTTGAAGAATCGTTTCAACACGAAATCCGAAATCCAGAGTATGAAGTCCGAAATCCAAGAAAACAACAGGTAAAAGAGATAGGCAGGGAACGCCAATGCCTTTATAAAAGTATTGGAATATATTTGAAAAAACACCTTCGGCAAAAACTCTGCGGTAAAGAGTATTACCAATGTTGAAATGATTGTTTGACTCAACAAATTAAAGTCGTCCAATAGGGATACAATAATGCTTGACTCTATTCCTGGTAGTATGGATTTGAACCACACCATCAACAAGTCCCCCATGAAAAAACCATAGACGACCAATGCTATGTTGTTTCCAATGAGCATCGTAGCAATGAACTTCGATGGTTTCGCCGTAAGTTTGGACAGTATTCTTGCTAGAAATCCATCTTGCTTCTTTTCAATTTCTATATGGATCTTGTTTGCGGACACATAGGCTATTTCCATTCCCGAAAAAAAAGCAGAAAGCAATAATGACACTATGATTATGATTATTGCGAGTGTTGTCGTCATTTAGTTAAGATTGACCTCTGTCATTGAATTTTTTATTGAATTTCCTTCTGAAGAAAAACATAAATGTCGCCAATATGCATAAAAACAATGAAAGATACGCATGGCTTCTATCGGAGCTCCAACTCACAACAACTTGATACAAAAAGTAAATTGCTGCTATTATGTATACGTATTGAGAAAATTTTAAATATTTCACCTTGTAAAAAAATTAATTATAGTAAAGATATGCATTTTTTTGAAGTCCATATTCAAGTACGGGATTAATTACCTATTCCGATACTGCAAACTGCCCACTTATCTCTAGAACTTCCGTAAGGGTAAAATCCTTGTCGGAATCGAAGCCACCACCGTGTGTAATGTAATCTTGGGACTTGTATGTTACCGATTGGTTGGTGAATATCCATTTCTTTTTTTGATCGAAATAGAGTTGTTTTGCATAAAGCGTATCTTTTGTAGGAGTAGACACTATCACATTGCCTTGCAAGTCTATCAAATCCGTTTCCTTGTATAGTATGGCATAATCCGAAATGATCGTACTTTTTTCATTTTGGTCGTCGTAAACGTACAATGTTATGCCTTCTGGAAATTCGGAGTAACCAAATGCCCTATTTCCAAAGTCCAACATTTTCGGGCTCATCAAATTTGCAGACACACGACCAGAATCCGTTCGCTTTGCATTGATGCCTTCTGCCACACCTTGTGGTTCGTTGGCGGATATCCCTATCTTCTGCACTTCCTTGAAGTTGTTCTTGCAGGAAAAAAACAAAGTCACAGCTAATGCCATGACTCCGTTTCTTATGATATGTCTTTTGCTTTTTCGCATTAGACCTTTGGTACTGTTACACTTCTACCAATCCAACATCCAATCGTAATGGTCGTACCAGCATTGCCTTCCGTGAAAATCTCGGACGTGGTAGGCGCCAACGCATTGTACCTTGCCACTGCCTTGCTGTTACCCGCCTTTGCTGCTTCCTTTGCCGCCAACCAGTATACTGCTCTCTTGTTGAAGTTAGAATCTCCACAGTTTTTGGCACTGCTTGCATACATTGCTGCTATGAAGGAGTGTGGGCTCTTATCTGAAGGATTGAACTCCAATGCCTTCTGGAAATAGCTTCTTGCTTTACTTAAGCTTCCTTTCTTTTTAAGCTTATTCGCTATTCTCTTGTACAATCTGGCTTTTTTGAAATTGTCCGTTTGCAATGTCAAAGATTGCTCATAGTATTTAAGTGCTTCGTTCGATTTACCTTCTTTGTCTTTCAATATGCCCAAGTAATATGCAGAACTTGCAGATGGACTCAATTTATGGTAAGCATTCACCAACTTGAAGAACAAAGGATCTCCCGTACAATCCTTGTCGGACATTTTGCTAGCCGCTCTTTGCAACCATAGTGCATTCCCTTTGTTTTCCTCAAAATCCTTCTGGTACAACGGTATCAAGTTTGTACAGTTGGCTCTATCACCTAGTTCTGTATCGACACTTCCAGAAATCTTGTCGAAAGCCGCCAATACTTGCGTGTAGTATTTTTTATACTTCCCTTCTTTTTTCGTCAATGCAGTTCCTGATTCCTCCTTTGTCAACAGTACATTCAGTTTTTCTGAGTTCTCTTTGACTTCTTCCTCTATCTTTTCTACGATGTCATCGTACTTGTCAAATAATTGTTGTGCCGTTTTCTGACCTCCATCATACAGCTTCACCATCAATTTGAAATAGATGTATAGACTCTTTGGGTTTTTGAACGTATCTCTGTCTCCATTGAAAGCGCCATCGAAAGCTTGATACAGTTGAGCATCGTTCAATCCTAATTCCTTCTTGTTATCGTATTTCAACTGTGCCTTGTTGGCATCGTATTCACCTTTTGGCGTCTTGCTTGCAAAGTGCACAGCTCTTTCGTCCCACATCTTGATAAGATCGTTGATGAAAGCTACTTTTTCACCTCCAGTGGATTTTTCAATCTTGTGCTCCAATATTTTTTCACCATATACATAGATGGCCTTATTGTATTTAGGACATTTTTCTCTTAGCTCCATAAATGGTTTGTATGCTGCTTCATAATCTTTGGCCTTGGCATACTCAGACATTATGGACAGTTTCGTCAAGCATTCTTCCTGGCTTTGTCCAAAGCTTAGGTTGAGACCTAAAAATAGAACCGTAATCAATAATGTAATGTTAGTTTTCATAATCTTAAATTTTATGCTGTTAGTCATACTTTCTCTTTGTAAACCATCTATCGTTCAACGATAGACTCAATTGGAAGTTCACAAAGTTCTCTTTGATAAGGTTACCATTCGTGGTTCCTCTTTTCCCCACCTCTATTCCTAGGTTGGCATTAGAGAACAATGTTCCTACTGGTAAACCTACTCCAAAAGACATGCCAAACTCTTTAATAGACTCATTATTTATGTTTAGACCTGTTTTCTCAAAACGCAATCCACCCCTATAGACCACTCTATCCCAATAACTTGAAAAAGAATTGTATTTAGGTATGTAGAAACCTCCAATTGCCAAAACCGAAGCATCCTCGTATGTTGTTCCTGTATTTGTATACAACACATTGGAGAATTCACTCGTTTTTTGTGATGTGTACTCGATACCGGCAAACCATTTCCTTGGCGCTCCTATTCCTGCTCCAAACGAATATTTAGACGGCAAGGTCAAGTTTGTTTCATTCAACCCATCGGCCACCAAGTCTGCTCCTATGGTATTTATTATGAACTCCGTTCCAGTTATCTGATTGATTGTCAAACTGGAAAATGAGCGTTCATTCTTCGAAGTCAAATCACTTTTGGGCGAAAACGTAAATGCAGTTTGCAATTCCAGCTTATCTGATATCATTGCTTTGTAGTGCAATCCCAAATTGAAGTTCAATCCACTCAAATCCGACCTATTGGATTCTTTTGATTGCGTTTGCAATGGTTCTCCTTCATTGTTATACCTGAACTCGATGGTGCTATTTTGAATGTTTCCAAAGTTGTAATTTGCATCTACTCCAAAACTCAACCCTTCAGTAAATTGGTATCCCAAGGAAAAATACGCTTTATTCAATCCTCCTTCTCCTTTGAATCGAGTATCCAAGCCATTTTCATTCGTAGTTTCCAACTTGTATCCTACGGCGGTATATGGCAACAAGCCAAAGCCAAAGCCCAACTTACCTACTGGAATGGAAATCGACAAGTAATCGAAAGAGGATGACGACACGCGATCGCTACTGTTGTTACTTTTCAATTTTGTACTGGCATGGCTTCCTCCTACAGAGAATTTCACAGGACGGCTCTCGTTATTGTACAATGCATTCTTTAAATTGTCACCTCCGTAAGTGGCAGGATTTCTTAAATTCACGTGGATACTGTCTTTGTAGATGCTTAGTCCACCCATACTCCTGTTTTCGACAGTTCCTTTAAATTTTAAGCTTCCTATTCCATAAAAGGAATAAGGAGATGCTGTACCCTCTTGGGCATAACTTTGAATTGCAAAAAATGCAATGAAAACTAATACAAGTTTTTTTATCATTAGTTTGAATTAAATTGTAAAATAAAATTTAGTCCTTCTAAAAGGAAATTTGAGTTGGCAAATATGCTACTTTTTAATTGTTTAGACAACAATTTAGCGTCTCCTCCTGTTAAAATAACTGTTAAATCTGAATATTTCTCTTTGTATGCATTGACATTTCCATCAATTTCCTTTAAAACACCATAGATTACACCGGAATGAATTGAAGTTGCCGTAGAGGTTCCAATGATGTGATTTGGCACCTCCATTTCTAACAATGGCAAATTTGCCGTTTGACCATGCAATGCCTTATAACGCATTTGTATACCGGGAGAAATGGCGCCTCCCAAATACTCGTTGTCGGCATTTATGAAATCGTAAGTGATACAGGTTCCTGCATCGATGATCAAGACATTGTGATCAGGAAATTGCTCTACGGAGGCACAAACCAAAGCGATTCTGTCTATTCCCAAAGTCTTTGGTGTCGCATATAGATTTTTAAACGGGAGATTTGTCCTATGGCTCAAAATTTGAAGATTGAATGTCTCTTCAAGGTGTTTCAATGTCTTTTTATTTATTTTTCCTACAGAAGAAATGATTGCCTTCTGCTTCAAATCGTATTTTTTTTGAACTTTTATAATTTCTTTTAAAATATTGCTTGTTTCGGCAATCATTTTGAACACCAACTTATTCTGCTCAAAAACAGCTAGTTTAGCACAAGTATTACCAACATCGATGATTAAATTCATAGTTTAATTTGAAAAATGTAAATTTACAAAACGATTTTTTATAATTTTTCTTTTGCAGATATTAAAATAGGTCATATATTTGCATCCGCAATTAGCACTGGTGCCTTAGCTCAGTTGGTAGAGCAAAGGACTGAAAATCCTTGTGTCCCTGGTTCGATTCCTGGAGGCACCACCAGAAAAAACCCGATCAAATTGATCGGGTTTTTTGGTTTACATGACCATTGAAAACACAATCGTCGAAGCTTGGCATGCGCTTGTTGAAAATAGTACCATCAACAAAAAGTTGAGCTTTCACTCAGACAAGGGATCACAACATGTCAGAACAATTTGCAGAAACACATTGAAAAGTCATTGGAAACAGGTGAAGCAAAGCTGCATGTCAAGAAAGAGCGATTTCTGGGATGATGCTGTAGCGGAAAAGTTTAAAAAAAAACCTAAAAACCGAATGGGCATGCATAAATCATCAGTTACAGAGGCTCCTGCACCAATGGCAGCAGAACAACTACCCGATGCACTTACATACCCTCCCAAAGCCAAAGCATTACTGTTGGAGACCGTAGCATCTGTTATGAAAAAAATGGAAGAAATTGTAAATAAATATCTGAATGAGATTGTTTCTTTAGAAATAAACTCAACACCTGGCGAAGTGGAACTCGAAATGTTAGATAAAAATGTTGACAACAATAAAGAGTGGAAAAACTGGCTTCCAATTCCAAGTACTGTAACGGATTCGGAATTATCGGAATTGGAAGAAGAAATTGGACATAAATTACCTGATAGTTATAAGAAATTTCTAAAAACCAAGCATTTTTATGAATTATACATTGCTGAATGTTCCTTTTGTTCACATCCAATCAATACTTGGAGAGCTAAATTAATGGAAATGATTTTCGATGGATATCCGAGTGAAGATCTAATTGAAACTGGACGAATTCCTTTTGCAAGTTGGAGTGATTGGGGATTATTATGTTTTGATACTAAAGCCGAATATGATAATAATGATTATCCTATTGTTCTTTGGGATCACGAAGTTTTCGATGAATTTGAATTTAGATACTCAAATTTTGAAAGTATGTTAAAGGAATTAGCAATTGAACACGAGGAGCAAAAAGATGAGTAATGAGAATATTATATTGCGATAGTGTATTTGATAATAAAATAATTGAACCCGATTATGAGGAGGAAAAGAAAGCTGCTCTTAAAGCAGGTTTTGACTATTCATTAATAAGTTTTGAGGAATTAACGGATGGAAATATTTCTACAGCCATAAGATTAGTAAAAGAAACCGAAAACAAAGAATTCGGTATTTATAGAGGATGGATGCTGACTCCATCTCAATACAAAAACCTATTTGACGGACTTTTAAAGAAAAACATTGAACTAATCAATAGTCCAACTGAATATCAGCATTGTCATTATTTACCCGATTCTTACAGTAAAATAAAATCCAAAACTCCAAAATCAAACTGGGCAACTGAATTCGATAATGATGCTGTGCTTAAATTGACAAAGAAATTTGGAGAAAGTCCAATAATTGTAAAAGACTTTGTGAAATCTGAAAAACATAATTGGGAAGACGCTTGCTTCATCCCTAATGCTTCAGATTCTGGAAAAGTGAAATCTATCGTTGAAAAATTCATTGAATTAAGAGGAGATTCTTTAAACGAAGGATTAGTGTTTCGTGAGTTCGTGGAACTCGAATTTTTGACTGAACACTCAAAAAGTGGAATGCCTTTAACTAAAGAATTTAGAGTGTTTTTTGCCAATAAGAAGATAATAAAAGTATTTGATTACTGGGATGAAGGAGAGTATGGAGAAACGAAACCAGAGCTTGATGATTTTATAGAAATAGCACAATATATTGATAGTAAATTCTTTACAATAGATATTGCTAAAAAGAAAAATGGAGATTGGATTATTATGGAACTTGGAGATGGACAAGTTGCTGGATTACCTGATAATGCAGATAGAACTGAATTTTATAGTAACCTAAAAGAGAACGTACTACAACACTATATATAGCAAATTGGGCAATTAGTGTTTAGTCGAAAGGTTGTTGTTTATTTACAAAGTCGCCAAATCTTTTGATTTGGTATTTAAAGAGAAAAATTAAACCAAAATAGAAAGATTTGGCTTATAGCTAAACCGAAAGTAATTGCTTATTTTCTGCCCAAATTGCCATATATTTAACGTTGCAAGTAATTTGACCAAACCATTATGAATAAAATAAAACCATTGATAAGCATTTTAATTCTGACCATAACATTTAGTAGTTGTGGAAATAAAAAGAGTGGAGAAAAAACCAACTCGAAAACTGAATTAGAAAAGGTTGAATTACCCGATAAAGTTTTTACCGAATCAGAAATTGCCAAATACACAGTTTCTGCGATTATGAATCAGCCACCAGAAATAATAAAAGTAAAAGACAATGACGGAATTTATTACGCTTCATATACTAAAAAGAATGATGGAAAAAAGTTTGTTTACAAAGTTAAGATTAGCGGAAATAAAGTGACTTGGGGAAATAGTGATGGAAGATGGAGAAACTCCAAATTTGATGAAAAAATAAAATATTCTGAAAAAGACAATGAAATGAAAATAATACAAACATTTGAAGATGGTTCTGAAATTGTAAAAGAATTCACAAAAAACGAATCTAAAATAGATACTTTAATTCAATCTCAAGAGAAAATTGCTGTTGGTAATATAAATTTTGGAATTACAGAAAAAGAGTATAAAAAAGAGGAAAAAATATTCTTAGAAAAAACAAAGGGCAAACTCGGGTATTTCAAATTCCGAATGAGATCAGATTTTTATGATGATGAACGAGGTTTGAGGCATTTAAGATTATACGGAGAAACAAGGGATTATAATTATTTTTCTAAATCTGGTTTAGATGATTACAATTCGCTCAAAAATATTTTAATTAAAAAATATGGAAAGCCAACAAATAATAATGAATATGACAATCTTCCAAGAACTGAATGGATAATAGGAAATAAAAAAATTAATTTAAATATCATTGAAATGGATTATGAATATACAATGCAATTGTATTTTAAATATGAAACTGAATTAGAAAAAAATAAGTTGGAAAAGGGTATTTATGAACGAGAAAAAAAATCAATTGAAGAAGCAATTAATAATCTATAAAACTTAAGCCGTATAAAAACAATGCTTAGTTTAGTGCTTAATCAAGAGTCCGTGCACTTTTGTTACGTCTGATTTTCCTGCGGAAAATCCTCGCACACAAAACCGCACTATTCTTATACATAAACATTGTCACACATTTGAGAAGAATCAAATACATATCAACAATCGTTTTGAGTATTATAGCAGTTATCCTTCTGTTTGCATTTATCACGAATAATAAACTGAAAGGAACTTGGATTGGTGCTTATAATATATATCCTGATATGGAATTATATATGACGAATGAACGGATAATGACACTTGACAATTATTCTTATTTAGAACAAGGTCCAAAATATGAACTGACAAAAAAAAGAAAGGGTTATTACCTAAACACTCTAAACCTAATTAAATCGGAATTAAATACTTATGAAATAATTGGAATTGAAAATGATTCACTTAAAGTTAAAGCAAAACACTACGAATCTGGTTTCCGAACATTTCATAGAATAAATGACTCACTTAAATACGGTCAGAAAATAAATATTGCAGGAAAGAGATTTTTATTTGGGAATGGAAAAGGAACTGATACTATTTATTTTAAGAATGATTCCATATTTGAGAGTTCTACTTACAAATATAATTCTCGTTGGGAATTAATTAAGCAGAATGGATTTCAAATCTTATTTATTGAAGAATTTTCACCTTTTGTTGTAATAAATCAAGATGGAAATAGCATTGAATTGAAAAGATTTGAAAATCCAAATGACAATTACAAATTGACTGAATTAAAAAAATAAAAACGTGTGGCAACAACGTGTCCTATGAAAAGCCCTAGTCCAGTTCTCTAAAGATAATTAATATTTTGTTTTTTTGCTTAAACCACCTTTTTTTCTTTTAATATAACTTGCTCCGCATCCTATGTGTGATCGATTCCCTTGATTTCCAAGTTAAAAACAAATAAAGAAGAATAAATGACATCTATGCAACTTCAAATTAATGCATAAAGAGGGTTTAACTAACAACATGCTCCCCTCGTGGAAGCAGTTGGAGGCCTCGTTTCAATGCTTGCAAGCATTGAAACCACCTTTCCAAGCATTGAAACGATAGATGTTCCCCCTGTCTGGTAGCCTTATAAGGCTTACTTAGCTCGTTGTAAGCATCAATGAAGTATTTATAAGCATATATCCAATGCCCAACAAGAGTCCTTTTAAGTAAAAAAGCCTTGAAGGAAGGCAAACAAGCATTAAAACAATGCTTAAAAGGACTTCGCCGAGGGGTCACGACCCTAATTTTAGAGGTAACAAACATTAATTTAATGCTTCGAAGTACTTCTGGGAGGGCTAAATGGGTTTGATTGGATATTAGTAGTTTTTGATTGCTCACTCGAAAGAAATCGGAAGCTATGGTTTCGCACTCATTTCTCTTCAAAGAGGAAAAAATCAAGTCATTTCCAACCTATTTCACTTCAACCTTCTTAACCAATTTTCCAACGGTAAGCCCTTGCACCAATATGGAAAAGACAACGACTACGTATGTGATCACCAAAAACAAATCGCGCTCCATGCTCTCTGTCAACCCTAAGGCCAATGCAATGGAAATACCTCCTCGCAATCCTCCCCAAGTCATGATCAAGTTGGTTTTTGGAACAAAGTCCAACCTCTTCTTAAATACCTTTATAGGCAACAACAATGACAAATAGCGACAAGCCAGTACAACTGGAATTGCCATTAATCCAGCAAAGACATATTCTACCTCAAAAGTAAGCACCAACATCTCCATGCCGATGAGTACAAATAGGATGGTGTTCAACAAGATGTCTATCAGCTCCCAAAACTTGTCCACGTAACCCTCTGTCACCTCGCTCATTGCAGAGCCTCTAACGGTATCGTTGCCAACAACCAGACCAGCCGTAACCATCGCCAGCGGAGCAGAGAGATGCAAACTATGCGCAATCATTGTCCCGCCCATGACCGCTGCCAACGTAATGATGACCTCTATATCGTAATCGTCTATGGATTTCATCAACTTGTAGGTGCCCCAGCCTAAGATTCCCCCTAGTAGAATCCCTCCAAAGACCTCTTGTCCAAATAGTTTGAAAACATCAAACACCTCAACCTCCCCAGTTCCCAAAAGTGCAATTTGGAAAATGGTCAAAAATACGACGACTCCTACTCCATCATTAAACAAGGACTCCCCGACAATCTTTGCTTCCAATTTTTTTGGCACCCCAGCCTTTTTTAAAATCCCCAAAACGGCTATGGGATCCGTTGGCGATATCAAAGCCCCAAACAACAAACAGTAAATAAAGGAAATGTCCATACCCATTGTCTTCAACAAAAAGAAAACGGCTCCGCCCACCAAAAACGTAGAGACTAAGACCCCAAACGTAGAAAACACCAAAACCGGCCAACGTTGCACCTTCAATTGTTGAAAATTGGTATGCAACGCCCCTGCAAACAATAGAAAACTCAACATCACATCCAATAAGACGGTTTTAAAGTCTATTTGCTTTATGATGTATCGCTCTGCCTCCAACAATGTGGCATCAAAATAACTCAAGCCAAAAACGGCAAAAGTAAAAAGTATGGTAATAAGCATCAAGCCTATCGCGTTTGGCAATTTTAAGAAACGTACGTTAATATAGCCAAAAAGAGCTGCAAGTACCACCAATACGGTAATAATGAAAAAATAATCGTTCATGGTCCAATAGTTTAATGCGCCAAAATTAAAATTTATTAATGGAAACCAGCAAATTCTTGTTAAGTAATGAGAATGTTTCCGACTTAAGTACTTAGATTTATATCTTAGTGCAAAATTTCTAATACCATGCAAAAGACATATTACGACCCAGCCGATTTGAAAAAATTCGGAAAAATAAGCGATTGGAATCAAGAACTAGGAGACAAATTCTTTGAATACTATGGAAAAGTATTCGAGGAAGGAGCGCTTTCAGCAAGGGAAAAATCCCTCATCGCGTTGGCGGTAGCCCATACAGAGCAGTGCCCATACTGCATAGATGCATACACTAAAGATGGATTGCAACGTGGCATCACAAAAGAAGAAATGATGGAAGCCTTGCATGTTGGTGCTGCCATAAAAAGCGGGGCTACGCTGGTTCATGGCGTGCAAATGATGAACAAGGTGAATAAACTCGAAATGTAAGTTCTCGTCCAAACGGAACCGACTTTACATTTCTTACGTAAGGATTATAGCAAACATTGACAATGACAAAAGCAAAAACACAATCACTCCATAAGCGTGATAGCGATCTAGCGAACAGCAATAGGCAATTGGACATCCTCTCCAATGGCATATTCGGCAATGGAGAACTACCTACGTTCAAAGACAAGATTGCAGAGACGAATCAGTTTCCATTGGTGCCCAACAAATTGGAAATACTTCAAATAAACCTAGGCTACATGTGCAATCAGGTTTGTGAACATTGTCATGTAGATGCTGGACCGGATCGCAAGGAAATCATGACTCGTGAAACCATGGAACAATGTTTGGAAGTCATTAAGAAAACCGATGCCCACACGCTGGATCTAACGGGTGGTGCCCCAGAAATGAATCCAGAGTTCCGTTGGTTCGTAGAAGAAGCATCGAAAGCAGGAATCAAAGATTTCATCGTACGCTCCAACCTTACCATCATCAGAGCCAACAAAAAATATTACGACTTGCCAGATTTCTTTAAAAAACACAATGTGCACGTGGTCTCCTCCATGCCACACTGGACACGAGGAAAGACAGACAAACAAAGAGGTGACGGTGTTTTCGACAAATCCATAAAGGCACTCCAAGAACTCAATGAAAGGGGCTATGGCATGCCAGGAAGCGATTTGCGTTTGGATTTGGTATACAATCCCTCGGGAGCTTTCTTGCCTGGAGATCAAATGTCCATGGAAAAGGATTTCAAAAAAGCCTTGAAAGAAGATTTCGACATTGAGTTCCACAATCTATTTGCCATAACCAACTTGCCCATAGCACGATTTCTGGACTACTTGATAGCCTCGGAAAACTATGAAGACTATATGTATGCACTGGTTGAAGCCTTCAATCCAGCTGCCGTTAAAAATGTAATGTGTACCAATACCATTTCCATTAGCTGGGATGGTTGGTTATATGATTGCGACTTCAACCAAATGTTGGATTTGAAAGTTGCCAGCAAGGTAAAACACATAAGTGAATACAATGAATCCTTGTTGCAAGACAGAAAAATAATTATTTCGCAACACTGTTATGGCTGTACAGCTGGAGCTGGAAGTAGCTGTCAAGGTGTCGTCGCATAAATTTTGACTTATGAAAAACATCCTATTTTACATACTCGTGCTAACCTCAGTGTTAGGTTACTCACAAGAAACGCTATCGGAACTGTTGAAACAATACAACGACAACGGGGTTCCCTACATATCCGTTGAAGAATTGGCCATGCCCAAAACCAAGGCAGTCATTTTGGATTCTCGTGAAACAAAGGAATATGAAGTTAGCCATTTGAAAGATGCCATTTGCGTAGGCTATGACAATTTCAACATAGACTCCATCCAAAAGCTATATCCAAACAAGGATGAAAAAATAGTGGTGTATTGTTCATTGGGCATTCGCTCCGAGACAATAGGTGAACTATTGAAAAAAGTAGGTTACACCAATGTCTATAACCTATACGGTGGAATTTTCGAATGGAAAAACAAAGGCTTTACCGTTTTGACCCCAGAAGGGAAAGCAACCGAAAAAATCCATACTTTCAACAAAGATTGGAGCAAATGGTTGAAGAATGGAGAGAAAGTATACGAAATACCAATAGACACGACCAAAAAAGAAGATTGACTCCCCGCCATGTCTACCTATGGTAAAAAACAATTTTATTTTGAAAAGCAAAAACCTCATCATAACCTTTACCAGAAACCCCGAATTGGGGAAGGTGAAATCCAGATTGGCAAAAAGCATAGGTGATGCCTCTGCATTGGAAGTATACATTAAACTCCTCGAACACACAGAGAGTGTCATCAAGCAAATAGATGCAGACAAAGCCGTCTACTATTCTGTGAAAGTTAGAAAAAATGACATTTGGGACGATGCAACATTTCAGAAATACAAGCAGATTGGGGTAGACTTGGGAGAACGGATGCAAAACGCCTTTCAAAAAGGTTTCAATGAAAATTATGAAAAAATCATCATTGTTGGTAGCGATTTGTACGATTTGCGACCCAAACACATTGAAGAGGCATTTGACGCATTGGACGAAAACGACGCAGTCATTGGCCCCGCCGAGGATGGAGGGTATTATTTACTAGGTATGAAAACAATGCATTCCTCAGTCTTTAAAGACAAGGAATGGGGAACCGAAACAGTCTACAAAAAAACTTTCAATGATTTAATTGACAATAGTGTGTATGTTTTGGAAATTCTTAACGACATAGATTATGTCGAGGACTTAATGTCCTATGATTTCTTTAAATTGTATATTAAATAATTAAAACACATTATTATGAAAACAAAACTACTCCTTCTCCTATCAATCACCCTTTGCGCATTTCAAGTGAATGCACAATGCTCTCGTTCTGGCTCATTCATACAAAGCGATCCTGCTTACAGCATTAGTGGGACAGGAAATATTACATTTGAGACGAATGGTGACAAAAACGTTATTTTCGAATCCGACTTCGCAACCGTACAAGGAGCCGACTTAAGAGTGTACATCTCCAAGACCGACGACATCGCCACGGCTGGATCGGATGCCATAGAAGTAACGACATCACAACTTATAAACGATGATGGAGGTACTGGTGGTGCAGGAACATCCCCAATTACAGGAATGAAGTCATTCCCGATACCTCCATCGGTAGAACTACATGACTTCGATTACATCGTCATACAATGCATAACCATCAACGAACGTTGGGGTCATGTCGTCTTGGGTGCTAATCAAGGCCCTGACTGTGCTACTCTCGGGGTAAGCGAAAATACGTTGAACGAAACCGTAAGCTTATATCCCAATCCTACGAATGAACAATTCGAAGTGCGCAATGACAGCCAAATCCCAATGTCCATAAGCATCTATGACATCATAGGAAACAGAGTGCAATTGGTAGAAAAGTCCCATTTAAAAAAACAAGTGTTTTCTTTATCTAATTTAAATTCTGGTGTATATTTAGTCGAAATTAAAAGCGACAATCAAAAAATAGTAAAAAAGTTGATTAAGCGCTAAAACGCTAAAAAACATGCTGAACCTTATTACCGAAACCACAAATTATTTAAAAGACAAAGGTTTTGAAAATTCTGAAATAGGTATCATCCTTGGTACGGGATTGGGGAAATTGATCGATGAAATCGAAATCTTGCAAGAAGTAAGTTATAATGACATTCCTCACTTTCCAACAGCAACTGTGGAGTTCCACAAAGGAAGGTTGATCTATGGCATATTGGCAGGAAAAAAGGTTATCGTGATGCAAGGACGCTTTCATGTCTACGAAGGTTATTCCTTGCAAGAGGTCACATATCCCATTCGCATCATGGAGAAACTAGGCATAGCAGCCTTGTTGGTTTCCAATGCAGCTGGAGCAATAAACTTGAATTTCAAAAAAGGGGAACTAATGCTTATTGAAGATCATATAAATCTTCAAGGCGGTTCCCCTTTGGCTTTTAAGGGTGTTGACGAATTGGGTGAACGATTCACGGATATGAGTGCTCCTTATGATTTTTCAATCAACTCAAAATTCGAAAGCATTGCCAAGATCAACGACATAAAATTACACAAAGGCGTATATGCAAGTGTGGTCGGCCCACAACTGGAAACAAGGGCAGAATATAGAATGTTGAAGATAATTGGAGCCGATGCAGTCGGTATGAGCACCGTTCCAGAGATAATCGTTGCCAACCATTTGAATTTGAAGGTGGCTGCCGTATCGGTTTTGACGGATGAGTGCGATCCAGATGACTTGAAACCAGTTGACATAGGCGAAATTATTGCCATGGCCGCCAAAGCCGAACCAGAAATGATTGTCCTTTTCAAAGAATTGATAAGGCAATTGTAAACTTGAATTATATCCCTCCTCTATAATTAAAACTTTAATGGTCATTTTGAATTTGCACTCATCAAAAAATGATGAATTCAGTTTTCAACATGAAAATGAAAAACAATTGAAAGGTTTTAAAATAAAAGAGTACTAATGATGTTCCTAAACCACGATCATGGTATCTAGGATGAACGATAAAATTAAGATATGAGTTATTTAGAAGCAACACACGATGTATATAAAGAAGCAGCTTTAACACCAGATGTAGGCTTATGCTGTACGACCAACCCAATATGGGAATTACCGGGATTGAAGATTCCCAAGATCATGCAAGAAATGAATTATGGTTGTGGTAGCACCGTACATGCTCGTGATTTGACCAACAATCCAAAAATGCTATATGTAGGCGTAGGTGGAGGTATGGAATTACTTCAATTCGCTTATTTCAATCGTACGAAAGGAGGCGTCGTAGGTATAGACGTTGTGGATGAAATGCTGGAAGCATCTCGAAAGAACTTCGTAGAGGCAGAAGCTCAAAACCCCTGGTTTAAAAGTGAATTCGTGGATTTGAAAAAGGGAGATGCCATGAATCTTCCTGTGGAAGACAACAGTATCGATGTCGCAGCACAAAACTGCTTGTTCAACATATTCAAAGCAGAAGACCTAAAGAAGGCCATCGCAGAAATGTACCGTGTTCTAAAACCTCACGGGAGATTGGTAATGAGCGATCCTACTTGCGAACAACCCATGAACGACGAACTAAGAAATGACGATAGATTACGTGCATTGTGCCTAAGTGGAAGTTTACCAATAGCAGAGTATGTAAAAGCACTGACGGATGCAGGTTTTGGAACCATCGAGATAAGGGCTCGCAAACCATACCGCATTTTAGATCCCAAGAATTACCCAACAGATGAGTTGATCTACATAGAATCCATTGAAGTCGCAGCAATAAAAGATCCAATGCCCGAAGATGGCCCATGTGTCTTTACAGGTAAAGCTGCCATTTACTATGGAGATGAAGACTATTTTGATGACAAGCAAGGACACATCCTACTAAAAAATCAACCCATTGCCATTTGTGACAAAACAGCAGCAGCACTGGCAGATTTGGGTAGAGATGATATTTTCTTTTCTGAATCCACCTACCATTATGATGGAGGAGGGTGCTGTTAACAAACAATAACAATGCAAAAAAAAGAGCTTCCTGTTAGGAAGCTCTTTTTTTTAACGTTAAATCGGAAACGTTTAAGTAAGCATCATATAAGTATTACGTCCAAAAAAAGTAAAAAACAAGTACTTATGATTCTAGCCCTTTTATTTCTTTCCGCATGTTTCTTAGCCTATAGCAATGGCGCAAATGACAACTTCAAAGGAGTTGCCACATTATTTGGAAGTGGCACCACTTCTTTTAAAAAGGCCATCAATTGGGCTACTATAACCACCTTTTCGGGCTCCGTCGCCGCCATATTCTTGGCAAACGAGCTGGTTAAGAACTTTTCAGGGAAAGGGTTGGTGCCAAACGAACTGATTGCCATGCCCATTTTTGCCATTTCAATTGCATTTGGAGCTGCGCTGACAGTATTCATCGCCACGAAGATCGGTATGCCAATTTCTACGACCCATAGCTTGGTCGGTGCCTTGTTTGGTGCTGGTGTGATGGCTGTAGGGTCTCAATTCAATTTCGAGAAGTTGGGAGGCACATTTTTAATGCCATTGATAGTAAGTCCATTGATGGCTGCCATAATTAGCTTTGTGGCATATGTCATTTTTAGGTTTTTCAGAAAAAAAATGGGAGTTACAAAAAAAACGAATCTTAGCATATACAAAAACAAGAATGCTAATATTGCAGCAATGTCCATGGATTCCGCTACCTTGAAAACACAATCGACCATAGAAGCCACCATAAGCAATGTAACCGAAATCTACGAAGGGCAAATCCTAGGCCTCAACTCTCAGAAGGTATTGGATAGCCTGCATTACATAAGTGCCGGTATCGTTAGCTTTGCCAGAGGTTTGAACGATACCCCAAAAATTGTCGGCTTGCTCTTGATCATAAATACCATAGACATTAAATGGAGTATGATAATCATAGCTTCGATAATGGGAGCTGGGGGCTTAATCAACTCGAAAAAGGTAGGACTCACAATGAGCAAAAAAATCACCCCGATGAATTCTGGTCAAGGGTTTACAGCCAATCTAATCACAGGGCTATTGGTCACGACTGCCAGCATACACGGGTTACCTGTATCTACCACCCATGTATCCGTTGGTTCCATTTTTGGGATCGGAACGGTCACAAAAAAAGCCGATTACAAAATGATTGGCAAGATACTGCTATCATGGCTCCTTACCTTACCAACGGCTGCCATTGTAAGTGCCTTGCTGTTCAAATTGCTGGAAATAAGTTTTTAATCACATAGAAGACCAGTCTTTGCAAAAGACAACAATATTGCATATAATTATGAAAACAATTTTCAAATAAGTTATTTTTACTCCAATTACACAACACCCTCGCCTATTTATTATGGACAAATATGTAGACCTCATTAAAAATGCCTATGCTGGATACTGGAACTATCTCAAGAATCAAATAGTTTCCATTAACCACTGGGACAACTATTTCTATGGTCTCATTCTGATTTCATTGTTGGTTTGGGCTTTGGAAATCATGTTCCCTTGGCGAAAACAGCAATCCATCTTCAGGAAAGACTTTTGGTTGGACACCTTTTACATGTTCTTTAATTTTTTCCTTCTAAATTTGATCGTACTCGTTGCCTTGTCGGAAACAGCTGCGACATTTTTCAATGACCTTTTGAAGTACGTTGGTTTGTCCATTTCCAGTTTCCAATTGTTCGATGTCGATGACCTGCCACTAGGCTTGGGGTTGTTTCTGTTTTTCATAGTGAGTGATTTTACACAATGGAACACACACCGACTGTTGCACCGCTTCCCTTTCCTATGGAATTTTCACAAGGTACACCATAGCGTGAAAGAAATGGGGTTCGCCGCACATTTGCGCTATCATTGGATGGAGCCGATAGTCTACAAGTCCATACTATATGTTCCTTTGGCCATTATTGGAGGATTCGATACACGACACGTAGCCATAGTCCATTTCTTCAGCATTGCCATAGGTCATTTGAACCATGCCAATTTAGGGTGGAACTATGGCCCATTTAAATACATACTGAACAATCCCAAGATGCACATTTGGCATCACGCAAAGGATTTGCCGAAAAACGTAAGGTATGGCATCAATTTCGGACTAACCTTGAGCGTATGGGACTATCTTTTCAAAACCAACTACATCCCTCACAATGGTAGAGACATCGAATTGGGCTTTGATGGAGATGAAACGTTCCCAAAAGATTTTTTGTCCCAAGAAGCATATCCTTTAAAAAAGTAATTTTCAATATGAAATACATTTCTTTCGTAATAATAGCATTCCTTTTGTTTAGTGCCTGTGGAGGAACAAGACGCGTTGTCGAAAAGACACCCAAAGAACAAGTTCCCAAGGCCACCCAAACTGAAGCAGGCACCCCCGAATCCGAAGAAGCTGCAACGCCTTTGGAAGAAACTCCCATTGCCCCTGAAACGGAAACAATTGTAACCGTAAATGACTCCACCACAAATGAAGAAGAAGAACTCATCTCTACAGAAGTCATTGAAAAATTCGATCATGGCACTTGGGACGACTTGCTACAAAAACACGTTTCAGATGATGGCTCGGTAAATTACAAAGGCTTTAACAGCAACCGCAAGGCACTCACCAATTACATGGCATCATTAAGCGAGAACATGCCAAACGATGCTTGGTCAAAACTGGACAAGATGGCCTATTGGATAAATGCCTACAATGCCATGACCGTAGATTTAATTCTTAGAAGTTATCCCGTTAAAAGCATCAAGGATATCGATGATCCTTGGAAACGACGTTTGTGGAAATTGGGTAGCAAATGGTATAACTTGGATGAGATAGAACATCGCATATTACGAAAGATGGATGAACCTAGAATTCATTTCGGCATCGTTTGCGCCTCCTACTCTTGCCCCAAATTGCTGAATGAAGCCTTTACCGCATCAAAATTGGACATGCAACTAACCAAGGCTACAAAAGATTTTTTAAAGGATCCTGAGCGCAATGAACTATCTCAAAAGAAAATTAAACTCTCGAAGATATTCAAGTGGTTTGCCAAAGACTTTAAAGCAGAAGGTTCACTCATCGATTTTTTAAATAAATACTCGGACATTGCGATTTCCAGCAATGCCGCGAAAAGTTTCAAGGACTATAATTGGAGTTTAAACGAATAATGATTATAATTCCTTTTGCTTAAATTGCTCCCACCCCAAATCTATGTTTAAACACTAAGGAACCACCGAAACCATGGCAAAGCACAAGATTTCCATAGTCATACCCATTTTGAACGAGGCTGAAACAATCTCAAAGTTGTTGCAGCATTTAACAACCCATAGCTCCAAAGAGAACATAGCGGACATCATCATCGTAGATGGTGGTAGTTTGGACGGTTCCCAAGACATCGTGAAGAGTTTCACATTCTCGGATCACACATATGGTTCCAATGAGACAAATCCCTTGAGCATTCGTTTGGAACACTCCAAAAAAGGTAGGGCAAGGCAAATGAATGTTGGAGCCAAGGCTTCTTCTGGAAACATATTGTACTTCCTTCATGCAGATTCCTTTCCTCCAAAACACTTTGACCAGCTCATCATCGATGAAATTGAAAAGGGAAATCATGCAGGTTGCTTCAAAATGAAATTTGACGATGACCACTGGTGGTTAAGACTAGCCGGTTGGTTAACACAATTTCGATGGAGAGCTTGCCGTGGAGGGGATCAAAGTCAATTCATAACGAAGTCCTTGTTCGAGTCATTGGGAAAATTCAATGAAAGCTTCATCATCTACGAAGACAACGACCTGATAAACAAACTATATGCCATTGACAAATTCGTCGTCATCCAAGAGTGGCTCACCACATCGGCAAGACGCTATGAGAACAATGGCATCTGGAAATTACAATATCATTTTTGGACGATCTACGTAAAAAAATGGTTTGGTGCTTCCGCCGAAGATTTGCATGACTACTACCTAAGACATATTGTCTAAGCGACTTCATGGACTTAGTCCAACCAACCTTTTGAATTGTGCTTTCAACGACGACGTACACATCGAAACACCTACCATGTCAATAGGACAACGAACACATTTACAGCACCTTTATTTTTAATGCTCTCCGTTTTCCTTTGTAAGAATTGGTTGAAATCCACGATGAATTTCTTTGAAATTTAAATGAAATAGTATGTGCAATTTCCAGAATAATTAACTAACTTGTATGTAATATCTGTATTCTTTTTAAAAAAATCCCTCAAATTTGACTAGAACCTACATACTGATCCTACTGCTTTGTGCATCTAATCTATCTTTTTCTCAAAAAAGGTACAATGTCTTTTCTGTGGAATTGTCGTATGGCATGAACATTCCAATCATGCCGCTCTCCACCATCAATCAATCCAATTATAATTTCCCTAGGCATCTCGATCTAGGCCTACGATACAATTTCAATGAATTCTATGGCATAAAGCTTTATGTGGCCAGAGACAGGTTTCAAAACAAGAACGACAAGAACATAGGCAACACCTACAAACGCATTGGGATAGAGGGCACATACAATTTCACCAACCACCTCAGTTTAAATGACAACATCAATTTCAACATCCTACTGCATGCTGGAGTTGGATTGACCCATGCTTTTCCAGAATCCATCAAACGTTATAGGAATGGAGGGGAATTCACATTCGGATTGACTCCGGAGAACACCAAAGACTATGAAAGAATAGGTAATATGACATTTGGGGTAACTCCGCAATATAGATATTCGGATCGAATCGCTCTTCGTATGGACTTCGCTTTCATATTCAACCGAGAACAACAATATTACTACAATGGAGAATTGATAAACTTTGACAGAAGAAAAATCACTGGACGCTTTGCAAATTTTACAATAGGAATACAATATTACATAGGAAACAGAAGAAGCCACGCAGATTGGTATTATTAAAAACTTTGGCCCTACCCAAACTAAATTGATCGAATACAAGTTATGAGGAACAAGAAAGTAGCCTTAATTACGGGCATTACAGGGCAGGACGGCGCTTATTTAAGTGAGTTTTTATTAAAGAAAGGATATATCGTACACGGTGTGAAAAGACGTTCGTCTCTATTCAACACGAATAGGATAGATCATCTGTATCAGGATCCTCACATAGAGAATAGGAATTTCATATTGCATTATGGGGACATGACCGACACTTCCAATTTGATACGTTTGATAAAGGAAATAGAACCAAACGAAATATACAACTTGGCAGCCATGAGTCATGTCAGGGTATCGTTCGACATTCCAGAATATACTGGAAATGCAGATGGCTTGGGAACACTCCGGATACTTGATGCCGTACGTTTGTTGGGTTTGGAGAAGAAGACAAAGATTTACCAGGCCTCTACTTCGGAGTTGTTTGGAAAGGTGCAAGAGGTACCGCAATCGGAAACGACACCATTCTATCCAAGAAGCCCATATGGCGTTGCCAAGATGTATGCCTATTGGATTACCGTAAATTACAGGGAAGCCTATGGCATGTTTGCTTGCAATGGCATCCTGTTCAACCATGAATCCCCATTGAGGGGGGAAACCTTCGTAACGAGAAAAATCACCAGAGCTACGGCTAGGATAGCTTGCGGGCTTCAAGATAAGTTGTACATTGGAAACCTTGACGCAAAAAGGGACTGGGGACACGCAAAGGACTACGTGGAGATGATGTGGATGATTTTGCAAGCAGACGCCCCTGAAGATTGGGTTATTGCCACAGGAAAAGCCACGTCCGTTAGGGACTTTATAAGAATGAGCTTTGCCGAAGTAGGCATTGAATTGGAATTTCAAGGCTCTGGAGTAGATGAAAGGGCCTACATACTAGCATGCAACGACTACAACTACCAATTGCCCATTGGTAAAGAAGTCCTATCCATAGACCCAAAGTATTTCAGACCTACCGAAGTCGATCTCTTGATTGGAGACCCCACAAAGGCAAAAAACAAACTAGGTTGGGTCGCCAAGCATTCCTTGAAAGACTTGATTACGGATATGATGCACAATGACTTGAAGCTGATGAAAGAAGAGCAATACCTAAAAGAAGGAGGTTACAAAACCCTAAACCATTTTGAATAACGTGAATAAAAATAAAAAAATATACATTGCCGGTCATAATGGGATGGTAGGCAAAGCCATATGGAGAACTCTTGAAAATGAGAAATACACCAACCTATTGGGAAGGTCGAGAGATGCACTGGATCTTAGGAACCAAGAAGCTGTCCGTGCATTTATAGCCGAAGAAAAACCAGAAGCAATCATAGATGCAGCAGCTGTCGTTGGGGGGATTGCTGCCAACAATGACTATCCCTATCAATTTTTGATGGACAACATGTCAATTCAAAACAACCTCATAAAAGCTGCTTTCGATATGAATGTGAAAAAATTCATTTTTCTTGGTAGTTCATGCATCTATCCCAAATTGGCAACTCAACCCATAGGAGAAGGCTCCTTGCTGTCTGGCAAGCTAGAACCAACCAACGAATGGTATGCCATCGCAAAGATCTCTGGAGTAAAGTTATGTGAAGCCATAAGAAAACAGTTCAATAGGGATTTCGTGAGTTTAATGCCCACCAACCTATTTGGCCCCTTCGACAACTTCGATTTGAATACATCCCATGTTTTGCCAGCCATGCTTAGAAAATTTCATGAAGCTAAAAAAAACAATGACGATGTGGTCTTGTGGGGTACGGGAACACCAATGCGCGAGTTTTTGCACGTGGACGATTTGGCCAAGGCCGTGGCCTTTGCATTGGAGAACGAACTACCCGAACCCCTATACAACATTGGAACTGGAAAGGACATCACCATCAAGGAATTGGCTGAAAGCATTCAAAAAATCATTGGCCATGAAGGACAAATTGTTTGGGACTCGTCAAAACCAGATGGCACGCCAAGGAAACTATTGGATGTCTCCAAGATGAACAACTTGGGTTGGAAGGCAAAGATAGACCTCAAAGAAGGCATTTTAGACACTTACAAATGGTATTGTAAGAATATGGAACAACTAAGAAATGTGACCATTAAATAATTAATTCTTATCTTAATTATTCCTTAAACACATCATATTAACGAAAAAAACTATTAACTCCCTACAGCTCCCTAAAACAATTATAATTAAAAAAATTGAAGAGCGTTTCGAAGTACCTAAAAACCAACTTTTTAGTCTCTGTAAGCAAAATTTTTACAGTTACACTGGTTACATTGTTGTTATTGCCACTAATCATAAAACGAGTTGGCCTGGAGCTTTATGGCATAGTAAGTTTGACATTGTTGTTCAGTGGTGTTTCGTCACTCGTGGACTTGGGGTTGTCCAAAGCTGTGGTTCTCTTGAGTGGGGAAAACAAGATTCCAGAAAACAAAGTCATCTCGTCCGCATTCTACATCAATCTATCCATTGTCGGCATTCTGTCGTTGGCATTCATTCTCCTTCAGCTTTTCTCGGTAGACCTCCTTGGCAGCAAATTGAACATGGCAGCCGATGACAAGTTCATTCTACTCAACACAGGGTTCTTGCTCCTTGTATTGATGCTCATGAACAATTTATGTCGAACAGTCTTGGAAGCCAAATTGATGATTCACGTGGTTAATTTGAGTTTGGCCATATACACGCCACTATTGTACCTTTCCATATACACCCTTAGTTTCTTCACCAATGAAACCATCCCATATATAATAACGCCATTGGCATTGACACTGTTGCTATTCCTTTTCAACGTTATGTATCTAAGGATCAAAACCTCCATTCGAATAGTAAAGGTGAGTTTCTCCAATGTCAAATATGTTTTGAAAAGTTCTTTTGCCTTTTTAAACATAGGCCTTGTAAACAGCCTCATGATGCCAACGATGCGTTACATTTTCGTCCTCATGGTTGCCGATGTGGGGCTATATGCCTTGTTTGATCTGTCCTTTAAAATAGCAATGTTGGCCAATAATTTTATAACCTCATTAGCCGTCCCCATGTTCGCCGTCTTTTCAAAACAAATAAAAACCAACAAGGACAACATGGTAAGGATCGCATATAACATCTTTTACATTTCGACTTTGATGTATGTCTTGATGCTTGTTGGCTATTATGTTCTAGGCTCGAATGTCCTTTCTTTTTTAAATTTAAAAACCAACAACCTATCCCTTCTATACGATACTTCCTTCACGCTAATCTCAGCTTTGGGATCCGTTGCCATCGTAGAAATATTCTACAGGTATTTTTTAGGAAACAATGATCTTAAAAAAGCACTTCTATTAAAATTAATAGTTCCTTTTTGTAGTATCATACTCTTTTTTGCCTTGAAGGAACACGAGCTCATTTACAGGTTTATCTATGCATATAGCATTAGTTTAATTATTAGTGCTGTTGTCATAGCTCTTGCATTTTTCATTAAAAACAACAGTAAGCAAATAGTTAAGGTATGATAATGTTACTTTGTGGTTTTTATGGTATTGGATTAATACTAGGAATAAAACACCCTAGTTATTTTGTCTTATACTATATTTTGGCTTCTACCAAGTTTTTAGGTTTTATAGATCCCTCTTCTTTTATTGTTTCGGGTATAGAAATTGGTTTTTTTGGTCTCAACCTCATAACCATCTTCAGTATATTTTTTAAAAGACGATGGTATGTCATTCCTCAAGAAACCCAATGGTTTATTTATTTTATTATCGCGATGTTGCTCTATGGCATCATCAAGCCTTTTCTAGATAGCAACTCTTCTTTATACCTTGCATTGATGGCTAGCAAAGAATCCTGGTTCTATTTTTTGTTTTTGTATATGGTCGTTTATCGAGATAGGATTGACAATCCTCAATTATTAAAACTCATCAAATTTTTAGGAATCTACCTAAGCTCCATTTATATCATAGGTATTGCCTTTCCTGAATTTGCCCCTCCTTTGTACTATAACGGAAGATACATACGAACATTCTTCCCCACTTATATAAGTTTGGCCATATTTCTATATGCCATTAGGATAAAATTCTCGAATATGAGAAACCTGAAAGACAGACTGATCATCCTATATCTTTTCCTTGGTTTGTTTCTAGCATCGCACTTAAGTATAACGGCTATGACCATAGTTGGCTTTATTTTGTACAAGTACATCTATGACAAACAATTGACTCTGAAAAAAATTATCATAACTCGCTTTTCCTTGATTGTCTTTCTATGTGCTTCTTTAGCATTACTGTTTATTAAAGGACTATATGATGAGGTTGTCATTAATGTCGAAGGCATTATTACAGGCGAAAACAATTCGCTGAGTTCAAGAGACATCTATAACGGGTTTAGATGGGAAGCCATTGATAAGCAAAAAGAATTCGGTTATGGATTCATTCATCAATCCTCAGATTTCATGAAAGGGGTTAAAACGCATGGGGTAAATAGATTTATGGAACGTTTTACGGTTATAGACTCTGGTTATGTAGACATGCTTATAAAATTCGGATATGTGGGCACGGCGATTATCCTAATCGTCTTATTTAGCTATTATGCACTGGGATTTTTTAAAACTCATAAAAACCCTTTGTCTTTGGCAATGTCCATTTATTTGACGCAATACCTGTTTATCAATTATACGTGGTCCGTTTTCACATTTGCGCATGGAATAATTCCTGGTGTTATAGCATTTCACCTCCTTTCATCTAGCAAGCCCCCTTCCATACAAAACAACATAAACTCAAATATATAAATGGCTGTAAAAATCTTATACATATTGTCATCATACAACAAGTTTGGAGGAACTCCCAAAAAGACAATGGATTTAATAAAATATTCTTCCAATGAATGTCACATGTATGTATGGACCAATGCCTATTCAAAAGAATTCAAAAATGATTTCATAGAATCCGGAGCCAAGATTTTCGAAGGGAATTACAAGAAAAACCTATACAAGCACATAAAAAGCCTTTTGAACATCATTGACGAGCATGACATCGAAATCATCCAATCCCAATTCTTCTTCGGAGAATTGTTGGCAGGGATATTGAAAACCTTGAGGCCCAAGGTCAAATTGATAATCGCCTTTGTTACTTCCTCATCTCCATCGGGCTATAAAAGACACATCTTGAATAAGATTTACAGAAAAGTCGATGCTTTTGTATACATATCGAATTATGTGAAGAATGAAAAAACAAAGGCCCACCCATTGTTGAAACAAGCAAATGGACATGTCATCTACAATGGCACCAACAAACCTCCCTCCAGAGACAAGACAATTCCCTTAAGGGGGGAAACCATAAACATTCTTTGTGTTTCTGGTTTGTCCAAGATAAAAAATGTTCAAATTTTAATTGATTGTGCAATGATACTTTTAAAAGGGGGCCATACACAAATCAAGTTCATTATTGCTGGTGGTGGTCCTGCGATAGCTTCTTATAGAAGACAAATCAAAGAAAAAGGGCTAAGTGAAACCTTCGAACTCTTAGGTTATCAAAAAAACATTGGAGACTTATATAAAACAACGGATATTTTTGTCCACCCATGTTATGTAGAAGGCTTTGGAATTGCAGTTGCAGAGGCCATGCTTGAAAAAAAATCAATTATAGTATCCAATGCGGGAGCCTTGCCCGAATTAATCAAAGATAGGAAAACAGGACTATTGGTAAACCCATTTGATGCCAAACAATGGGCTGATGCAATATTGCTATTGATTAAATACCCTGATTTTGCAAGACAAATGGCTACTAACGCAAAAATACATGCCGAAAGGGAGTTTTCGGTAACGCGTTTTGTTGAAGACTATGACAAATTATACAAAAACCTCCTAGAACAGTCATGAAAGTCGTCATCCTACATCCTCCGTTGTACCCAACCAACCACAAGTTCTTCAATGAACTCGGCAAGCATATGGATCTTGTCGTCTTCTGTTTTGGAAACCATCCAGGGCTGCATGACCAATGGAAGGCAAAACATTTTGTCGACCCCAAAAACAATTACGTCTTGAGGATAATCGATGGCAAGACGAACTTAAGACGAAAAGCCGTGTCTTACCGCACTCAACTAAACCCTACCTTCCTTCTTCAAGTAAAAAAGGAAAAGCCAGATGTAGTCATTAGCATTGCCTTTTGGTTTCCCAGCCTATACATGTCACTTTTCAAGCCCCTGTTTAAATGCAAGTTCCTAATCATGACGGATGCAATAGAACAAACAGAAAAAAACAGCTCTGCATTTAGAAATGCCTTGAGAAGAGTCATAGCCAAAAACGTCGATGCATTCATAGCCTGTTCGGATCTCACCGTATCTTATTTGAAAGGGAAATTCCCCAATAGGCCAATACGGAAATCCTTTCAGACAATTGATGTCTTGGAATGGCAAAACGACATCGAGAACCTGCCAAGCAAAACGCTATTGAGACAGAAGCTAAACCTTCCTAAGGAAAAGACGATAATACTAAGCATCGGTAATTTCATTCCTTTGAAAAATTTGGAAAAACTCATCGACAATGTCATCTCCATACCAAATTGCGAATTGCTTTTAATTGGGGAAGGTGAATTGAAGCAACATTTTGAAACAAAGATCAAGAACAACGATGTAGCACATAAGATCAAACTAATACCAAGACAAGGAAGGGACGAACTAAAGCAGTACTACAAAGTTTCGGACGTTTTCGTTTTCCCATCCAATCGAGATACTTTCGGTTATGTCGTCTTGGAAGCTTTGGCTTCGGGACTTCCTGTCGTATGCTCCAAAAATGCAGGAGCTTCCTCGATTATACAAGACGGCGAAAATGGATTCGTCGTAAACCCGAAAGACGACTTTACCAACGAAATCTCCGCCGTAATTTCAAAGCTTTCAGAAATGAAATCCAAAACCCAAAATTCGGTGGCAAGTTACACATTGGCCAATAGAGCCAATGAATTTTCAGACATGATGGACACAATTATCAAAAAACAATAGATGATTCATAAATTCTTAAAATATCTATATGTAAGGGCCATTGACTATGCATTGATAAGTGGCTATGAAACCTTGTTTGAAAACAACATGAACGATGGCGATGTGGATATCCTATTCAAAGCCGAGGACTTTTCTAGGATTGAAGACGTCATCAAATCCTTTTGTGATCTCGAAAGTTATCAAATCGTACAAATATACCATCAGGAACAATATGCCAAAAACATATTCCTTTTCAACCCCAAGACTTATGAACTATTGAATTTGGACATCTATGGCAAACTTCAAAGAAAAGGCTCCGTGTATTTTACCGAAGCAACTATTTTCAGCAATAGAACAACCTACAAGAGTCTGGACATCTTAGGGACACGACACGAATTCTTTCACTACTTGCTTAAAAAGCTAGACAAGAAGGAAATCACGGAAAAATCATTCAGATACCTTCAAGAACTATACTTTAGGGACGAAGACAATTGCAAGGCAATATTGAAGCAAAACTTCAATAGCCACTCCGAAACCATTGTTGAAGCCTTTAAGACAGGAAACAAAAGCAAGCTTACAGACAATGAAAATCGTTTGAGAAACGACGTGAAGAGCAACACAAAAACCACCATTGGTGACTTTTTCGAGGATAGGCTAAGAATCCTAAAGCGCATATTCAAGCCAACAGGAATTGCCATCGCCTTTCTAGGGCCGGATGGCTCAGGAAAATCCACCATCATCAATGCTTTGACAAATGAAACCTTGCCATTTAGGGAAACAGCCTATTTTCATTTGAAACCCTTTAAAAATGACAATGAAGGCACTCCCAACATAACAACGAATCCTCATGAGCATCCTCCCTATTCGATGTTAAAATCCTATGCCAAGCTTTTGTTTTTCATACTACAGTACAATTTGGGATGGATCAAGAACATCATGAACCTAAAGATAAGATCGACCTTGGTAATCTTCGATCGTTATTATGACGATTTACTCGTAGACCACAAACGCTATAGGTATGGAGGCTCTAAAAACATTGCGAGACTAATCCGTCTTTGCATTCCAAAACCAGAACTATACTTTATTCTCACAACGGATGCCGACACGATATACAACAGAAAAAAAGAAGTAGCGTTGGCCGAATTGAATAGGCAAGTAAAAGCCTACAGGACATTGTCCGATGGTAAGGCATACCACAATATAGATGTAGGATGTGCCCCAGAAATAGTGACACAGGAAGTAGTATCAATCTTAATGAACAAAATGAATGAGAGGTATTAGTTTTTTTTCGGAGGACAGGTACTTGTTTTTACCTAGCAAGAATAAACCAAAGGTCGCATTGGCAATCGGCAATCCCATAAAAGCCAAAAATGCCCATAAGCTATACAATCCCTTTTCCAAAAAAGCCAAAGCTTTAAAATGGACAAGTAGATTCCTGTTTACAAACTTGAACCCGATGTCCACATTCATCTTCGCCACCAAACCTTACTCTAAATCAGGTTTCATAAAACATCTTGAAGATAAATTCAACACCTCTTTTACCGTGTCCATATATTATGCAACGGCAAAGGACAAGATCGTATTGCAACTCCAAACCAAAGGATCCATCTTCGGGTATTTGAAGTTTCCCATGAATGCTACCGGAATCAAGAACATAAATACGGAAAACAGAGCGAATGCTTTGCTTTCCAAAAGGCAAATCATACAACCAGCCATAGATTACGACACCTATGAAGGGGTTCCATACATCATACTTCCAGAGATAAAAGGCTCGATAGGGCATTTGAAAGACATGGCCGTTGAAGACTTGGCCAATCAATTCAAAAAGAACGACAAATTAAAATTAAAAGAACACCAAAGAGTAAAAGACTTGTATGCAACACTCGATTCATCAGGTTTCTCTACATACAAATCCATTTTGGATGGAATCATGAAACAGTCCACCGAATACTATTGCGAAGCTTACGAACATGGTGATTTCGCGCCTTGGAACATCGTTGCCACAAATACTGGTTTGATGCCTTTCGACTTCGAATTTTTCGTTGAAAATGGAATGGAATGGTTGGATGTGATAAAATACCACTTTCAAGTTGGACGGTTGCTTGGAGGTAAAAACCAAAATGCACTTTCCGAATATCTTTTCAACAAGATTGGATGCAACGAGGCCAAAGCATTGATCTCGTTATTCTTGATACTGGAAATCGTTAGGTTGAAAAAAACAAACGAACCTCATGAATTTCACCATACAATGCTAACTCTCATCTATGAATAGACCATTAAAAATACTTATCTCTTGCTATGCTTGTAGTCCCTATAGGGGATCAGAACCTGGAATGGGATGGAATTTCGTCTATGGATTGAGCAAAAGCCACGAGGTACATGTCATCACGGAAAAGGAAAAATGGGAAAAGGACATAAAGGCATTTGCCAAAACTGAAGACATAGGCAACATTCATTTCCATTTCATCCAAAAAAAGAGAAATCGCAAACTACGCAAGATATGGCCTCCATCCTATTATTGGTTTTACAGGTCTTGGCAAAAAAAAGCCCATCAATTGGCAAAACGATTGGATGAGAAAGAATCATTCGACATCATACATCAACTCAACATGGTTGGCTATAGAGAGCCTGGTTACCTATGGAAAATGGACAAACCCTTTGTTTGGGGTCCCATTGGTGGTACCCAAGACGTCCCTTGGCATCTGTTTTCCGTTTTCAATGCCCACGGCAAATTGTTCTATGGTGGGAGAAATGTCATGAATACCATTCAGAAGCATTTCCTAAGGCGTCCTAGACTAGCAGCCCAAAAAAGAAATACCAAACTCATTGCTGCCACTCCAGACATACAAAAGGACATTTCAAGGCTATGGAACAGAGCTTCTACTACAATAAGCGAAATTGGAACCGACACCCTCTTGAACATCGTACCCAATGATAGATTAACAAATGACCCATTGAGAATAGTATGGTCTGGGCAGCATACCACGGGAAAAGCGTTAAACATCTTGTTGGAAAGCTTGGCTTTGTTGGATCCCGACATCGATTGGCAATTGGATGTCTTGGGTGTTGGGAAGGAGACAAGGCGTTGGAAAAATCTAGCACGAAGACTAAACATGGAAAAGAATTGCAAATGGCACGGTTGGATTCCCCAAGAAGAAGCTCTTGCGACAATGCAAAAAGCACATCTATCCTGCATTACCAGTTTAAAAGACCTTACCTCGACCGTAACGCTGGAATCCATTGCCTTGGGATTACCAATAGTTTGTTTGGACCATTGTGGCTTTGCTCACGTGGTAAACGAAACTTGTGGCATCAAGATTAAAGTTGGCAACATCAAAACCATACGCGAAGATTTCAAAAAAGCCATCGAATCGCTTTATTGCGATGAAACCTACAGAAAAAGATTGTCTCTTGGTGCATTGAAGAGAGCCAAGGACTTCTCATGGAACGAAAAAATCAAGAAGATAAATACCATTTACTCAAAACTACTAGATGAAACTACTAATCATTCATAACAAATATGGAAAGCATAGCGGTGAGGAAGCCGTTGTAGACGCCCAAATAAATCTTTTAAAAAGCAAAGGGCATCAAGTCATCACCTACTTTAGAAGTAGCATAGAGCTTGAGAAAATGAAAAACGGAAAGATAAAGGCCTTTTTTTCTGCCTTTTACAACTCCAAAACCATTAGAGAGATCAAAGCACTCATAAACAAGGAACGTCCAGACATCGTTCACATTCACAATCTATACCCATTAATATCTCCAGCAATTTTACCTGAAATAAAAAAGTTGGGAATACCCATTGCAATGACTGTTCACAATTACAGGTTACTTTGCCCCAATGGCTTGTTTTTTAGCAATGGAAGCATCTGTGAAAAATGCACAGGGTTTGGTAAAGAGCTCAATTGCATTTCAAACAACTGTGAAAGCTCACTGTTTAAAAGTACTGGCTATGCATTGAGAAACCTATGGGCAAGGACAAACAAATCTTACATTAATACGGTTGATGCTTATTTATGCCTTACCGAATTTCAAAAAGGCAAGTTGGTCGCCAATCATTTCGATGCCAACAAATGCTTTGTCATCCCCAACCTATATAGTAAAGTCACTACAAATGTAGATTACAATATGAACGATAGAAACTATGTTGCCTTTTCTGGTAGGGTAAGTCCCGAAAAAGGGCTTCCCATCTTGTTGGGAGCTGCAAAAAACTTGCCTCACATCAATTTTCAAGTTGCCGGCCAGATGAGAGAAGGGTATGAAAAGGAATTGGAAATTCCAAACAATGTCACTTTAAGAGGCATGTTAAATACCAATGAAATGGAATTGTTTTATTCTAAAGCAAGACTATTTGTACTTACCAGCATATATTACGAAGGGTTTCCCATGGTGCTTCCGGAAGCAATGGCCTTCAAACTCCCCATAATAGTTCCCAACATGGCTGGTTTTCCGGAAATCGCAAAAAACGACTTCAATGGTCTTCTATTTGAACCTGAGAACATAAAAAGCCTTACCGAAGTCATTTCCAATGTTTGGAACAACGAAATCAAACTAAAGCAGTTAGGCACAAACGGGTTTAATAAAATGAAGACAAAATACAGTACCAGTTCCTATTACGACCTATTGGAATCTGCATATCTATCAATTCTAAAACAACAACCATGAAAGCCACCAAGACCATGAATTTGAAAAACTTAATAGACAACCACGTCTTCTCTTCCGATTTGAATGAAATCGACATGGAGAACAGGTGCATCATAAACACCATAAATCCTCATTCCTATTGTGTGGCAAGGTCAGACCCCTTTTTTCAAAAGACATTGTTACATAGCGACGTTCTTCTACCTGATGGCTATGGGATAGTGCTTGCTGCAAAAATCCTACGAGGCAAGACCATAAGAAAAATAGCAGGCGCAGACATACATGACCATTTATTGAAATATGCCAATTCCAACAACAAGAAGGTGTTTTATCTAGGTGCCTCAGAAAACACACTTGCTCTCATAGACAAAAGATTGAAGAAGGAATATCCCAACATTCTAGCTTCCAGTTATTCTCCTCCATACAAACCAGAGTTTTCAAGTGAAGATTCCAAGGCAATGATAAATGCCGTGAATGCCTTTGACCCCGACTTCTTGTTTGTTGGAATGACCGCCCCCAAACAAGAAAAATGGGTAGCAGCCAACAAAATAGACCTATCTGCCACCGTGATAGTGTCCATAGGAGCCGTTTTCGATTTCTATGCAGGCACCGTTGAAAGATCGAGTCCATTTTGGATCAAGATTGGCTTGGAGTGGTTACCTAGATTTTTAAAAGAACCTAGACGATTGTGGAGAAGAAATGTCATTTCTACCCCCTTGTTCTTGTGGCATTTGTTAAAATCATATCCATAAGGCACGATGAACTGTTCCTATTTCCTCAATCATAAATCCTTAACTATCTCATATATTGTATTTTATCGATTATTCTCACAAAAAAACACCGAATGATTCAATTTTTTTGACAAAAAATTACTTCTTATCGATTTTTTTTGTAATTTAACGATTCCCTACGACTGTATTAACAATCAAAAAAACCTACAGTTATGAACATTCCCAAATTCGCTCCCGAATTAACATTTGACTATAATGTATTCTTTATAGTTGCGTCTATATTTTTAGCTGCTTTCGTGTCTTACAAGTCCTATCCCATAATTATTAGAGTCTCACGACTAAAGCGATTAATGGCAAAGCCGGAGCATAGAAGCGTGCATAAGACAGAGACGCCAAATTTAGGAGGCATAGGCATATTTCTAGGAGTAATCACGGTACTTACGTTTTTAGGAGCGGTCTTTAATTACAACAACCTATTGTGTCTTATCGGTGCATTGGTGGTATTGTTCTTTACAGGTCTTAAAGATGATCTGGTAAACATAACTCCCAAGCAAAAGTTATTGGGGCAAACCATAGCAGCCCTTTGTGTCATTGCCATCACCGATCTTAGAATTGAAAGTTTTCATGGCCTGTTTGGCATAGAAGCCTTGCCATATATGGTTTCTGTGGTCTTTTCACTATTTGTTTTCATCATTGTCATCAATGCCTTCAACTTGATAGATGGTGTGGATGGCCTTGCAGGAAGCATAGGTATAACTGCCAGCCTATTGTTTGGCATTTATTTCTATGTGAACAACAATGATTCCTTGCTAATAATATCATTGAGCTTGGTTGGAGCTTTGAGTTCTTTCCTCTTTTTCAATTTCTCCAAGAAATACAAGATCTTCATGGGCGATACCGGATCCATGGTACTTGGTTTTTTAATGGCTTATCAAGGCATCAGCTTCATTAAGATAAATGGGATGGTGGAATCCTCAATGGACATTTCCAATGCTCCTCTTTTCATCTTGGCGCTATTCAGTTTTCCATTGATGGATACCTTGAGGGTTTTCATCATTAGAATCCATAAAGGGAGAAGTCCTTTTTCAGCAGATAAGAATCACATACACCATGATTTGCTTTCCTTGGGTTTCAAACATTGGCAAATTGCCTTGACCGCTTCCCTATTCAGTCTTTTCATGGTATTCCTTTCATTTCAATATAACACCTTTGGAGCCAATATGGCATTCATGTTACTTTTTTTAACCTGCTTATCCTTTTTTGCCCTGATTAATTTCTCAAAAAAAGCCAAAGGTGTTTTAAAAAAAACCTTCAATCACAAACCTAAAAAGACAAAGCCTTCTTTACCATTGCAACTAAGAGGTTTTCTCAATGCCTTTTTTTAGTGGCATGCTTTAATAAAAAACCATAATAAAAACCTTGAATTCAATCCCTCTAGACGCTATGAATTTCTCCCAACGACATGACTTGAAAAGATTCCTTTCAATTGCTTTAACATACTTGTTTCTATCTTCATGTGCATCAAAAAAGGAAATGCTCTATTTTCAAGACATTGCCAGCAAAGATGGGAGACAATTAAACTATGACAGCAGTAAAATTCAAGTTAATGACATCTTGAGCATCAAAATTAGTTCTCTTCATCCAGAGACGGCCATTCCTTACAACTTTGACAATAGCTTGTCCACCAACTCCAGCTTCATAGAGACATTGAAGCTGCAGGGAAGCCTCGTATCTTCGGAAGGTTACATAACATTGCCCATAATAGGCGCCGTCGAAGCCAAGGGAAAAAGTACAAGCGAACTCGAGTTGCACATAACGAAAATCCTTGAAGAGGGTGACCATTTGAAAGATGCCATCGTAAGTGCCAGAATATTAAACTCAAAAATCACGGTGTTGGGGGAGGTCAACTTGCCAGGCACCTACACCATCACAGAACAAAACGTGTCCTTGATGCAGGCCTTGGGTTACGCAGGCGACCTTACCATTAACGGCAAACGCACAGATGTATTGATCATTAGAGATGAAAACGGGAAACAAACAATCAAACATGTGAATTTGACAAAGACCGATTGGTTTGACAGTCCCTTTTACTTTGTAAAACAAAATGATGTCATCGTTGTCAACCCCAACGATGCCAAGATAAAAAGCTCGGGGTACATTGGCAATGTTGGTACGGTACTTACCATAGCCTCGATAATTTTGAGTGCAGTGGTTATTTTAACACGATAACAGCTATGGCAAAAAAACCTTTTTATTTGTCCGACGACGACAATGCTTTAAATATCAAGGAAGAGCTAGGCAAGTACCTTTACAACTGGCATTGGTTTGCAATCACTGCTATCGCTTCTTTGATCGTAGCCTATTTCTATTTGAAATACACGCCGACGGCATATCAGACTTCGGGCAAGATAAAAATCTTGGATGAATCCTCCAAAGGAATGGAACTTCCGGGAGACATTACCACCTTGTTCAACAATTCCAAAGTCAATTTGGAAAATGAAATCGAGATCATAAAATCTCACAACTTATTGCAGAAGGTCGTCACGGAATTGAATCTGAATGTGAGGTATTTCGAGGAAGGCAACATAAAGAGCGGGGAACTCTGGGTTGCTCCATTTATGGTGAAAGCCATCGATTCCCTGACCAAACTGCCTGAAAATGAAATTTTCACCGTGGAAATCTTGCCAAACGGTTATAGCATTTCAGATGTACATGAAAAAAAATGGACAATAGGCTCTCATACCATGGAAACAGCCATATCCGACCTTCCCTTTTTGATTCAAAGTACCGCCCCCGAATTGTCGGAACGCGATTTTGGGAAACTATTCTCCATACGGTTTCAATCTGTAAAATCCACCACCATCGCGTTATCTTCCAGTCTCAACATTGCGCAAGTCGGCAAGTCCAGCGAAATCCTATCGCTTTCGGTCGTAGGAGAAAACAAATCAAGGTCCGAAGCCATAATCAACGAAATAATTCATCAATTCAATTTGGATGGCATATTCGATAGGCAACTGGTCTCACAGCGCACAATCGACTTCGTAGACAAACGATTTGTAACCCTTACCAAGGAATTGGATTCCATAGAGGACGGGAAGAAGGATTACAAGCAATACAATAGTCTAAGTCACATAAAGCTGGATACGGAATACACCATAGTACGAAAGGCAAACACCTCCGATGAGGTGCTACGTCTACAAACCCAGTTGCAAATTGCCAGCTTGTTGAAAGACGTCTTGAATGGTGAAGACAAGCACAGCCTGCTCCCTGCAAACATTGGTTTGGAAAACGTAGGCATCAATGGGTTGATAACCGACTACAACGTCGTCATCCTACAAATGGACAAGTTGAAGGAAAGTGCTGGCAGCAACAATCCAGTAACCTTGAACATGGACAGGAAGCTCTCGGATTTGAGAACCAACATCTCGAAATCGGTCAGTGCCTTCGAAAGACAATCGGAAACGGCCCTAAAAAATGCAAGCGTCGTAAACAGGAATACAAAAGGATTGTTTTCTGGAATTCCTGAAAAGGAAAAAATATTGAGAGCCATAGAAAGGCAACAAAACATCAAGGAAAGTCTATACCTATTGTTACTTCAAAAAAGAGAGGAAGCCTCAATAAACCTGGCCGTAACGGCTCCTTCCATAAAGGTCGTAGACTATGCCTTCACCCATTTGACACCCTTGTATCCCAAACCCAAGAACATCTATTCAATTGCTTTGATCCTTGGACTCTTGTTGCCATTCCTGTTCTTTTACATATACTTCATGACAGATTCTAGAATACATACAAAAAAGGATTTGGGTGCCAACAACGTATCTACGTCCATTATTGGAGAAATTCCCTTTATTGCCAACAACAGATTGTTTTCCGGCCATAACGATCGTTCCATATTGTCCGAAGCATTCAGGGTCCTGAGAACCAATACGGAACATGTCTTGAAAACGGAAGAAGAATCCAGTCTTGGGAAGGTAATCTACGTAACTTCCACCATAAAGGGAGAAGGTAAGACATTTACTGCCCTTAACCTAGCCTGTGCATATGCTGCTCTGGACAAAAAGACCTTGTTGATTGGTGCCGACTTTAGAAACCCCCAAGTACACACCTATCTTAACATAGACAAGAAGAAAAAAGGCCTTTCCAATTATTTGAATGACACCAATCTAACCCTAAGCAAACTCTTGATCCATTTCGATTTGCAAGGCTCTACCCTTGATGTCATGTTGTCTGGAAACATACCTCCTACTCCGGCCGAACTGCTTTCCAATGGTCGCTTCGAGAAGTTGTTGCATGACTTGAAAAACGAGTACGACTACATCATCGTGGATACCGCACCAACCATTTTGGTTACGGACACCTTGTTGATAGCCCCTTTTGCGGATGCCACCATCTATGTTTTGCGTTCTGGGTTTTCCGAGAAAAAACTATTGGCTTTCAGCGAGGAACTCATAAGTTCCAACAAACTGGTTAATGCCAGTTATATGATAAATGGGTTGACAAAAAACAAACTATATGGCTACAGTTACAATTACGGGTATAATTACGGGTATCATCAAGACGTAAAAAAGACCTGGCTTCAACGTTTATTTAAAAAAAACAAGAGAACATGACCCTTAATTTCATTAGATACATTTACAAACATCCTTTCAATTCTAAAAACAAACTGAACGGGTTATTTCGATATCTCAAGTGGCAAATTATTTGTCGTTTAAATAAACACCCCATAATCTATCCTTACACTGAAAACTCAAAACTATTGATGTGGAAAGGACTGTCTGGAGCAGACAGTAATTTTTATTGTGGTTTGGTGGAATTTGACGATATGGGATTCTTGTTGCATTTTTTGAGGTCCGACGATTTGTTTGTCGACATTGGAGCAAACATTGGATCGTATACCATCTTGGCATCGGGTGAGAAAAAGGCCAAATCGATTTCTATAGAGCCTATCCCCAGTACATTTAAAAATCTCACCGATAACATTTTAATTAATCGGCTTCAGGATAAGGTTACTCCCTTAAACATTGGATTGGGTAGTTCCAAGGGAACGTTGAAATTCACAAAACACTTGGACTCGGTTAATCATGTTGCCACTGAAGATGAAAAGGGGACTGTTGATGTAAAAGTGGATACATTGGACTCAATAATTTCGGATCAAAATCCAGCATTGCTAAAAATAGATGTCGAGGGCTTTGAAACAGAAGTCTTAAATGGAGCCAAGAACACTTTGAAATCCAAGGAATTGAAAGCCATAATAATAGAACTAAATGGCTCTGGGGACCGTTATGGATATGATGAAAATAAAATTTATAAAAAACTCATTGAACATGGGTTCAAAGCGTTCACTTACAACCCCATGCTTCGAGAATTGAAAGAAATCTCCACTTATGGCAATCATAATACCATTTTTATAAGAGATGAACAATTTGTTAAAGATAGAATAGAAAATTCAAGGAAAATAAAAATAGGAAACAGACAACAATCCATATGAAAATAGTGAATTAAGCGTTAATGCCAATTCCAATTTGAAATGACTGGAACAAAACAAGAAACAGCAGAGCTCTCATTTTGCAATGTAGACCCATTGCTACCCTTTAATTCCTCAATAAATTCGGAATGACCGTTCCCTTTTCTTTTAAAATCCCAAATATGAATGCTAAAAGCTTCCACGAGTCAATGTGGAAGCTTTTTATGTTGGCTTTACCTTCACTTTACTAGCAACTAAAACATTGTTATAAATTTATAAAAGTGGAAGATTTGCCTTTCGATGAGGACTTTGTTAGTAGTCGTTTCATAACCTTGAAATTAATTCTCAATTTATGGAAACAATGTATTACTCCAACAGGGAATTACTCCTAACTTCACAAAGGTATCCATGAAGATCGAAGACTTTAACAAAGTTTGTTCTTCCAGGCAAGGCCGTTAAAAATGAGGCCTCAAACTATGGCAGTAGAATGAAAACCTGTTTGTAGAGGCTTATATGGAGCTCGTTTTTCCTTAAATTATGGGTTTGTGCAACAGCTACCGGTGTTGTGTGTAGTTTTATATTTTATGTTTTTTTATGATTTTATCAAAATTTTCAGACTTGATATAGTTTCTTTTTTTCTTATTTACTTGTATCGTATCGATAAAGCCTAATTCTACCAATGATTTTAAATCTGACCTTGCTGTAAAACTTGAAATATTAAATCGAGCTTCTACTTCTTTAGTATTTAGGACTCTGTCACCATCATCATTTAACAGTTTTAGCAATTGTGCAGTTCTTTCGTTGATTTCAGGTATTTTCATAAATTTTGCTGCCTGAATTACTTCTTTTTGCTTTCTATTTATATATACTTTTAAAGCATCATAAGCTTTTACCATTGTTTTAATATGATAGGTAATAAAATAACTTAAATCATTATTATCTGATTCTGTATATAAATAAGCTTTTTCATATTGGTTTTTTGTGTCCTGAATTATTCTTGATATTGATAAATACTCTGTAAGCCAATAACCCTTTTTTAGCATATACCAATAAAACAATGCTCTTGCAGTTCTGCCATTTCCATCAGTGAATGGATGAATCCAACCAATCATAAAATGAACTATACAGCCTTTGATAATGGGATGAATAAAATCTTTTGTATCGCTGTTAAAAAACTCACATAATTTATCAATTAAACTTTCTAAATCCTTTTTTAATGGTGGGGTATGTACAATTTCGCCTTTTGTATAATCAACAACGTGGACATCATCATTTTCTCTAAAGCAACCCTCTTCACTTGAAGAGTCTAGAGTTCCGTTCGTTATCAGTTTATGAACGTATAATATATTTTCTAGGGTTAATTCTTTTTCTTTGTTTTGAACTATATATTTCATTGTTATGAAATTGTTCATTATCATTAACTCAGACTTGTTTTTCGGCTTTTTTTCAAGTTGAATCATTTCTTTAGCCTTTTTTCGTGTGGTATTCGCTCCTTCTATTTGACTACTTGAAATTGACTCCTCTATTAATGAACTTATAATATATTTAGTTTTATCAGTTTCGGCAATACCAATATTACTTCCTAAAGTACCTCCAATATGCATATCAAATAAATGTAACGTTCTTTGCATAAAATCAGTAACGACAAATGAAAAAGGGTAATTCCCAAAATCAACTCGGTTAGAATTTAATAATCTATGAAGTTTAACGGCATTCCATAATTCATCAGGTGGATGTTTTTTGGATTTGTATTTTATTTTATCCCAATAGAGATAGTCATCTTGAATACTTTTTAGCATTCCATTTGTCTGTAATTCTACCATTAAAGGAATTGCATCTTTATCTCTATTATATTTTGGTGCTTGTTCAATCATATAATACAAATATATAAAAATTGCGAGATTATCCGATAATCTCGCAATTTTTGCGTTTCTGCAAATTACACACAACATGAATTTATAGTTAATGGGTAACCATGAACTTTATCCTTTTATTTTAAGGGCTATCAAA
>JAHDHI010000084.1 GCA_020631395.1 Bizionia sp. | reverse complement strand
AAATATATGATAACTTAGAGGTGTTGGAACAAAAAATAGAGAAACTCATTGAAAAAATGGAAGGTGAACTTATTAAATCTATAACAGCTTACCAATTTTATCTAAATGCCTATTACAGTATTTTTAAAGTCTAATTGGTATTAGCTGATAAAATATACTGTACTCGCGAGAATCGTAGATATCTAAAAGAAAAAAACATCAATCTTAAGGCCAAACCTCTTGGAAGACCTTCCAAGCAGGCATTGTCAAATCAAGTAAGTCCAGGAGAACGCAATCCGATAGAAGGAAAGTTTGGTCAAGCAAAGACAGCATACGGATTAAACCGTGTCAGAGCAAGACTTGCAAACACCAGTGAATCTTGGATCGCAACTATAATCTTAGTGCTCAACTTAGTCCATTTGGCTGAGGTGGCACTCTATTGTCTAAAAATTATCTTTTTAAATAATAAAGCTGAAAAGAAAAACAACGACTGGATACTCAAATATAGACTTATAATCCAAAATGCTGCTTGAGTTTATCAGCAGCCCCTAATTATCTTTAGAGAATTAGACTAGGGCTTTTCATAGGATACGGTGTTGTGCTTTCGTTATTTTTCCACAAACTTGCTAGCGTGGGCAAAGACATACTCTTTTGCAATTTTTGGCTTTAGGTTTGGCTGGTGCGAATTGCAAATGTGTATGACTTTTAGCATTGGCATTTAAAATCGTTGTAAAAACCTTCTTTGTCTTTCTCTGTCTCCACTTCTTAAACAAAACTCAATTTTTTCGTTTACCCGTTTTTTTATTGGAATCGATTTTATTCCTAAATCAGCTTTCTCTATAATTGAAAGTATATTTCGCCATTCAGATGCTTCAATATCACTAATTATAACATCTCCTGAGTAAGTGCCTCCATTACCTCTCCACCATATTTGGTCAAACAATTCAACATTTTGATTCAATGAAATATGTTGTACTAAAATTATCTCGAACATTTCTTTTAATGAATGTCTAACAATATCCACAACGACATTCATTTTTTTATAATCCAAGTTGTAAGTTTTTGCATAATCCAATATGAATTTTTCTGCTTTAATTTTGAATTCTCCATTCAGATTTCGAAAAAAAGAATTGCAAAAATGATTTCTAATACCCAAATAAGGCTCTTTTATTATTACGAGTTTAAATACTTTTTCTAATACTGGCTCAATATTTTTAATTTGCCAAATGAAACCCAAATCTCTATGGTCACCAGACAATCCAAATTTTACATTCGAATAAATACTGTTTATGTATTCTACTAAAAAATTTGGGTTTCTGTCTAGTATCTTTAGAAATCCTTTTCCTTCATAGTCAAAATGGTTTTGAATTTTTTCTTGTTGTAGGTAAGCTTTTTCTATTAAGTCAAAATCACTTCCTAATTGGTCATAGTGTTGGCTGAAGAAATCCATCCAGACTTGTATTCGGGTATTTTCCTTTTCATTTTTACTATAAATTTTTCTTAGAATAATCTGAAATAGATTTGGTTCTACTTTAAGATATCTTTGAAGTCTGTCAAAATGAATAGTCTTTTGTTGATCTATACTACTAACTGTATTAATTAAATAATTTACATAATCTTCATTAATCAAAGAGTCGTCTAAATAGTCGTAAAAAGATAATTCCCATAATATTTTTGACTTGAAAATCTTACTTTGTATTATGCTCCAAATTGTTTTGGCTTGCTCTTTAGTTTTTAACTGATTTCGAAAAATAGCTCTTGGTACATAATCTATCTCATTGTCATTTTTTATAATAGTTAATAAAATATCACAACCTATTTCAAAGTCTATTGTACTGTTTTTATCAATAATTATGTCAAGTGTATTATTATAATTCCAACTGTTTTCTGACGAGTTTTTAAGATAATAAAATGTCTTATAGAAATCGTTTACTTGTGTTGGAGAGTTAAAAATAAATGATGATCTTATTTCGGCTTCTTTAAGTTTTTCATATTCTCTATAATCATTATATTCAAACATTTCTTTGTCTCTATAACGATCCCAATCCAATTTGAGGAATGTTTCATATGTTTCATTTGTATATTTTTTTTGAAGTAATGGAAATTTAGAAGATGAAATTGAACTACGAATAAACCATCTAATTTGACTTTGAACATATTTGCAATGTTCAAACGAATCAATTTTTAAATGCTTTTCTATAATGTTTAGAACAAAAGGAACATCATATTCCATAATATCTTTATTAACATCAGGACTAACTCTAGAATAATTTTCTAAAAGATTAAAAGATTCGTTTTGATACAATTTAAATTTTGAATCTAATGTATCCCATATTTTTTTTCTAAATCCTTGAATTAATTGATTATTAGGTATTGGATAACTATAGAAGTAAATTGAGTGATTTCGACCTCCTTTTGTATGCTGAAATTTATAATTTAAGAAAGTTTTAGAAAGTTCAAAAAAGGAGTTTAAATATAGAATATCATTATTATTTGTTCCATTAATTAAAATTTCAAATAAAATATTTTGTCTTTGGAAATGAAAGTTTTCGTCTTCGCTATCAAAGATTAAGGTTTCTCTTATTTTATGGATTAATTCGGGTAAGTGTTCAGGCTTTTTTCTAATATATTCAAACGCTAGCTCAATGACGTCTTTTAAATTGGTTGAAAATCTAAAAAAGTTTCCAAGTAAGTCTATAATTGTTTCTTTCTCATAGGCAAAGTCATTAGTCTCATACGTGGTATCGTAAATTAAATGATTTGCTTCAGGTAATTCTTCGATGATTTTATAAATGTACTCAAGTGTTTCTGCTTGTAAATAATACCAAAATGTTGACAAAAACGTAATAGATTTTTCATTATCTGCATTAATCTTTTTCCAATATAGTTGTAATTCAGGTTTTAATTTATCCATTACATTAGTAGGGCCAAAAGTATTATTGGCAGGAATTACACTATCTGTAAATCGATTATGATTATTATCAAAATAATCATTTAAAAGAATTTGAAACGACAATAAATCATCTTTAATAAATGCTTTGTAAAAGAAATATGTAGCAAGATTTTGTTCAGGTATTTTTACGTGTTCAAATTGAATATCAACCAATTCCAATTTATCAAGTTTGTCAATAACATCTATAAATTCTGAATATATTATATTAAATTTTTCAAGAATAGAGTTTGTAATTTCTTTATTTTTATATGGGATAGTATAAAAAAATGAAATTATACCTAGACATTTAATATTTAAAGAATTAGCAAATTCACCGTCATCTTTAATAAATGTTGAAAAATATTTTTCAAACAAATCCGATACATCTGAAAGAGCATAAATATTTTGTTCTGCCTTTGCAAGTAGAGTGGCCATAATTGCTAATCTTGGATTTCCATCAGCAATTTTAATAATAATCTTTTGGTAGTCAGGATTAAGTATTTCAAAAGGTCTTGTTTTTATAATATCAACGATTTGTTCATCTGTAAACTTATTTAAATCTATTCGTTTAGGTGAGAATTCTTGACACAAAACACCAATTTCTTGAAAAGCATAATCTCTAACGGTTATAATTATTTTTAGTTTCCCTTTTCTTGAAGATTTATAAAAACCTGTTATTTGACTAAAAGCATCTATTCTATTTGCATCATCTACAAATAATAAATAATCTTCATCAGAATTAAAGTATTGGTATAAATCATCAAGCAACGTATGATTCTTATAAGAGACACAAAACGCTTTATATGATTTAAATTCTTTAAGAAAATCACTAATTGACTCTAAAGCTAATTTAGTTTTGCCTACACCTGGAGCACCTGTTAAAATAACGAAATCATTCTTCTTGATTGAATTTTTAAGTTCTTCTAATTCGTTTTCTCTATGTAAGAATTCATTGTCAAGTGGAGTCGAAATGCCTTTAGATGCCCTATTGTATTCATTAATGAACCTTTCGATAGAAACTATCTGACCGGTGTCTAAAGGAAGACCTAGGTATTCATTTGTTAAATCTCTGTGATTTAAATGAAGTTCAATTGCTAAAGAATCAAGAGTGTAAATTGTTAAAATGATTCTCGTATCTAATAAAAGATCTTGTAATTGTTTAATTTCGATAGCCTTAATGTTGAAATTAATACAAATTATTATTTCAGAAATTTGATTAACTGGTATTCCTGTTTTTGATGTATCAACACACTTATTTATATCATCCTTAAGCTTTGATATACCAGCAGATATATTTGTTGAATACTCAACGAATATATATTTTCCATTTGGTAATAATAAAAAGGAATCAGGTGTTCCTTTAATTGTTTTTTGTTTTCCACTTTGACTCCCTGTCCTTGAAAAAGCAGAATAATTCCTGTTTCTAATAGCAAGAAAACTATCGCATAGTTCTTGGAAGACTGCCCCATTTATTGTCGAAAGTTCATTTTCTATGGATTGTAACCTGCTCATTATTATTTGGTTAAATTGAATAATTCTGCTCTTATTTTTTCTTGAAGATCTGCATAAGAAGAGTAGATTAAAAACCTTTTTGACTTGATATCAATTGGGAGGTTGTCAGGTTCTTTTGAAATTAATAAAACAGGTTTATCTAATGCCTGTGCTATCCCTAATTCATACAATACATTAGGATTTCTTCCATTTATATTTGCAATAATTAGGGATGATTTAACGATTAACTTCAACATTTCAGGAAAAATATCACTCTTGAAATAATTTTCATCTCCTCTAAAGGATTTAAAACCATTTTGAGCACACACATCTTTAATTACTTTATAATCTTCATAATATTTATCGTGAAATGGTGTGAGTATAAAAATTAATTTATTATCAATAATTAAGTCGTTTTGTTCAATTCCATTTTCTTTTAAAAAGTTAGAGTAGTAAATCCTATTATTATCATTTAAAGGAGATTCCCTTTCTGGATATTCATTTTTAATAAGTAGGTGATTTACATCTCGCCATCTTTCTTCACTTTGAATTAATCGGTCATTAATACCGTACATTTTTTCTTCTAGAGAGTATCTTATACTTTCTAGTAAAGCTTTATTGTTCTCTTGGTCATATCTGCTTTTTTTAAGTCTAGAGTACAAAAGGAAAGCTATTATACTTATGGAAATACTTATAATAGCTGTAATTATTATTGTTTGACTACTTATTTCCATTTTGATTATTATTTATAGTATTATTAGATTCTGTATTCTCAGTTTGAGTTATTTTTTTTGTATTTAACAAAACATCCATCGATTGGAATAGAGCCAATGTAGAAAGTGCTAAATTCAAACAAAGGAGTAATATCCAAAAGTTATTTTTCAAGTCATAAAGTTTTAAACTTTTACGCCATAGAATTACAATTATCGTAGCAAGGACTATAAATGCTAAAGTATAAAACAAACCTTTACTCGTATCTGTATTATCTGAAAGGGTAAATGCAATTAAAAAAGATAATGAAAGAAAAATCATATCAACAGGTAGTTCACAAATTGCTTGTATTAAATTAGGTGCTTTAATTGTTCTATCAATTGAAAGTTTTAGAACAAATGCTAAAACGAGTAATGTTAGAGGTAGAATTATTTCTAAATGATCCATATTTTGTTTTTATATTTTAATCATAAGCTTTAGCAAAAAATAGCTCTTTTGGTTTTTTTAGTGATGGCTTTCGTTGCGGCTAAAAACCAAATGTGCTATTTGTGCGGCTGGTTTTCATAATGAAGCACAACTATTATATAAGTGTATTGCACTTATATTCCTTATGTCACTACAATTCTAATGGCGTATTTCGATTAATTTGATGGGACTTGCATCAAAACAAAATATGGTATTGTTCTAAAAGCAGAACAATGGTATTATTCCGTTTATTTAATGACAACAAACGTACAAATAACAAGAAAGCAACGTTTACTGAAAACCATAATCACTTGGTTTTTTATGGTTTCACCAAAGTAATTAATCTTTTACCATAAAAAATACGTGGAACTACGTGTTTTTTATGACCTTTTATTTGGTCTCATTCTGTTTTTGTTGAATGTACTTTGTAGTAAATAGGGTGTATACATAATCGTAATATTTATCTGCCTTGCCTTTTAGTTTTTTTCTGTCTTCAAAGTATTCCAAATACAAAGTGGCATTGTCAAAGGGCACGCACAAATAGGTGGTTTCATCTTTTTTCGTGTTTACTATTTTAACGGAGAGCGCCTTGGTGGTATTCGTACCTATGTGATTGAACAAATAAAATGTAAACTCCGTTTTTTTTAGAGCGGTCTTAAAGGCTTCCTTCAATTCATGTCCAGATTTGAAATCTGCACCGGTTTGGTCTCTAAATTTCATGCCTTCGGTTAAATAGTAGTAGTCGTCTTGGGTCGTTTGAGAGGAATCAATGGTAGGTGTTGCTATCATAATCGATTGTGTAAAGTATTTATGGGTTAATGAGTTTGGGGTAGAAGTATGCGAACCATAATGACATCAGTGGTTTTGTCGTTTGAATGCAAAGTGTGCAAGATGACAAAAAGGGCAGTATGGATACTTCATGAAATACATGTATTAAAAATTGTAATAATTATTTAAAACAAACGTAAATTGTAGGGAAGTAACGTTTTTAATTGGAAACCAATGCATTGTTTTTGGCCTCTCCCAAAAATAGTAAATATATCCTTATAAAAGACATATGGATTTATAATTTCTTGGTGTTTTTCAAAGACTTGATAATTGTGTCCGATATCTAAGCTTTTATCAGTAAACCCGGTAATGTTCTACCATGTAATACTTGAACAGTCGTTGATAATTAGTTGTATGAAGTGCGTTATTTGAGCTGTTTAAAGGGCAGAATTGCAAAAATGCCATGAAATGGTTTCGTCTAAGGATAATGGTTTCCTATCTACATATTCAATCCACTGGTCTTAATTATGAATGACCAATGTCAATTATCGATAATTTTAGTGAATCCAAAAATATAGAAATCTATGATCGTGAAAACCAGATTGTTCAAGATGACCTTCATATTGCTATTGGTCATGAGCTGTTCCAATGACATTGCACTTGACACGGAAAACAAACAAATCGATGATATTCTTGAAAGGGCCTATCAAGAAATGATGACTCAAAAGGCCAAACCGGATCCTGTCGATGTCCCAAAGACCAATGCGAAGAAAGTGTATGTTCATTACATGCCTTGGTTTTACAATTTGGAGCATGATGGTTTTTGGGGACAACATTGGACTATGACCAACAAAGATCCAAACATTGTGGATGACAATGGCAAAAGAGAAATTGCTTCTCATTATTACCCATTGATAGGTCCGTATTCTTCCAATGACGATGATTTGCAGGAATATCACATGTTGTTAATGAAATTGTCGGGTATAGATGGTGTTATCTTTGATTGGTACAGCAGTAGGGATGTAAATGACTATCTAGCATTGAAGAACAGCACGGAATCATTCATCACGGAAATTGAAGACGTAGGGGTGGAGTTTGCCATAATGTATGAAGACAAGACTGTTCAATATTCAACAACGCAAAAAGTCGATAGTTCCAGTGTTGCTGCTGCAGTTCAAGACTTGCAATATATTCAAGGCACATACTTTACAAGTGACAATTACATAAAAATAAACGACTCGGAACTATTGTTCCTCTTTGGGCCAAATTACATTACGGATCCGCTGGATTGGGACATTATAGTTCCTCAATTGGATTCAGCTCCCCATTTTGTCAGTCTATGGGAAACCAGTGACATATTGGGAGAATATGCTGGTGGTGAATTTAGCTGGGTTGACATAAATCACATGGTGACGCTCAACAATTATTATGACTATTCGGTTCAAAACAACATACAGACGATAGGAGGGGCCTATCCAGGGTTTGATGACTTCTATTACGAAGGGGGATGGCGACAAAATACGGATGATGATTGGGTAATTCCCAACAGTGGAACCGAGGTCTTGAATGCGACCCTTGAATTATCAGATTCCTACCTCGTGGAATTCATACAGCTGATTACTTGGAACGACTATGGGGAAGGTACTGTCTTGGAACCCACAGACGAATTTGGGTTTTCCTTTTTGGAAGAAATACAGAGTTATACCGGTGTACCATATACTTTTGATGATTTGCAATTGCCTTATGACCTATACTTGCTAAGGAAAAAGTATAAAGGTGACAATAGGCTTCAAACTATTTTGGACAGGGTCTATCAAGCTATTTTTACGCTTGATTTGAATCATGCCAAAAAGTTGTTGGATACAATTAAAGCAAAATATAACACCCCAGACAGTTAGGTCAACGAGTTTAAGGTGTTACGACAGGTAAATTGACAAACTAACTGCAAAAGGCAGATTGCCTCCATATGCGTATGAGCTTGCCCTAGATTTGATCTTTTTAAAAGAACTATGACTGTTGGTTGTTATGCATAGACGGCTTCATCAATGCATTTTGTGGATCGTTCAACGAATTCCTCTCTTGAAATCTGTCCTTGGTATTCTTCTAAGGCTAGCGTATAAATTGCCCAAGCAAGTGTTTTTCTGTGTTCTTCATTCATATCATGAAGGTAATCAATTCAATTAAACTGTAGCAAAATAAAAGGCTACTAAGAGGGAGTAGCCTTTTACAACATAAATCAAGTTGCCTAGAAGAATGTGTTTAGACCCCTTAACGATCTTTTGTAAACACGAGGGTAACTTGGACTAATTAACTAAAACAAAAGTAAATCATATATGGTTCAATTAGTGTTAATGACTGTTAAGCAATGTTATTTTATGGTATAACAGTAGAAATCATGAAAACCAAAATAAACCTATGGATAAAGAAAAAACACTCATTGTTGGAAGTAGATTCCTAGAGTGTTGGTTTGTTATACTAGCCAATATAAAGAAACAACTTAAAAATATAAAAAGAGACGAATCCTCCTTACATCTTGTAAGGAATGATGGGTCAAAACAAAATAACTGTAGAGATTATTAAAAAATGTAGAAGGTTGTAAACTTATTGCAGAAGCTGATGAAGTTGAAACAGAAAATTTAAAAGTAGCAAATTATGGAGAGGGTCTTGCCTGAATCTAAATTGGGGCTACCCAATGTCTAGAACGATGCGATAGATAGGACAGTGGACATAAAAAAAAAGACTGATTGCTCCCAAAATCAGTCTTTTTCCTTAAAATCTAAATGGATGAAATAGATTTGCAATATTCATCCATTGTAAAATAACAACTTAAAAACGATACTCGAATAAGGATTTTACTTGTTTTTAGTAAGGAAAACAGAATAATTAAAGCAATAGTACTAAAATTATTGAAAATGCTACAGAAGGTGCAAACTGGAAGCGCCTATCTGATAAAATGGGATTGTTCTCAGAAATCACAACCATTGTTATTTGGAGCAAAGTTTTTCATATCCGAAATCCAAGGCAAATTTTGATGCGTAGATATCTTGGAGCATTGTTTGTCAGATGTTTAAAGATGTCGTACCGTATCATCAATTTGTGTTTTTGGTCAATGGCACATTCAAACTCTATTGCAATGAGTTTTGTTAAAGGGACAAACCGTTCTCAATTCTAAAAAGGTGTTTTTCATAAAACCAAAAAAAGAATGATTAATGCCAACCCAATATGTTACAAGAATATAAAACAGAGACTCAATGTGTAACTCATTCAAATAAATCGCTTTATGAAAAAACATTACATTTTAATTGTGGTATTGTTTTCTAGCTATTCGATCATAGCTCAAAAAATAACAGACGAACCTTCCAGAGCCTTCGTACTGGGGAATTTTCAAGAATACATCAACACAATTGCAAAAGAGATAAGCATTAAAAATGCGAAGGTTCCAATTGCAGTAGCCAAAGACAAAACCTATTTGGTAAACGTCTATACTGCCGATAAAAATGAAATAATAGGAAAGCTAGATGGTAGTGAAACAGTTTTTTCCTTACATACAGATGAAAAGGGAACACGCGGTTATTTCATTGTATCAGCTGAGGACAACATCGTCTATAGATACAAAACAACCAAAGAAGGAACACTTGAAGTGTTTCCTACGGACATCAACAGCGTAATGTGCCATGGATATCACAAAGATGTCAATTCGTTGCCAAAAATAAAAACTTCCAAAAAATTCAAAAAAAGAGAGGCACTGGACAAAACAGCAAGTACAGACCCTTCAGAACTGGAAAGCCTTCCCGGATCAGGAAACATAATCTTGGTGGATATGGATGGTTACCAATTGCCTAGCGGGACAGTTTGGAATGGTGGGGCGAGTTATACTGCCGATCCTGTTGGCTGGAATGAAGATCAATTGAAATTGATCTGGGCAGAAATAGCTGAGGATTTTGCTCCTTTTGACGTCAATGTCACTACAAAGGAATCGTTGTGGTCTACAGTTGGAACAAGCAATAGACAACGTGTCGTGATAAATAGATCTCAACCATTTACCGGTGGAGATGGTGTTGCCATGCTAGGAAGCTTTGGTGGTACTGAAGCGGTATGTTGGATGTGGATGAATGATAGCTATACTACAGATGAAGTAGGAGATGTCGCCTCCCATGAGCTGGGACACACTTTGAATTTGCAACATCAAGGAGGCCCTTCTAGCCCTTACTATCCGGGTCATGATGACCCAAGTCACGATGGATGGGTGCCTATCATGGGGAACGCATTTAAAAAAATCATTTCCCAATGGTGCAACTCGGAATTTAATGGTGCCACAGCCAATCAAGACGACTTGGCAATAATAACACAAACAATCAATTACAATGCAGACGACCATTCAAATGATACTAGCGGTGCATCGGATTTGAATGTCGATGTCGATGGAAACGTAGACATAAACAACAACGAGGGATTGATTACAAATAGAACAGACGTAGATTACTTTAAATTCGATGCTGAACCAGGAAACTTGAATTTGACTATCAAACCAAGGCCCTTGAACAACACTGGTGTCATCAACAGATCCAATCTGGATATAATAGCAAAGCTCTATTCAGATGATGGAACTTTAATGGCAACAGCAGAAGCTGGTCACAAAGATTTATTGGATGGAGCTGTTTTCAATGTTGATTTAACGACAGCTGGAACATACTACATTGAAGTAGATGGATATGGAACTGGGAATCCAGTAACAGGGTATACCGATTATGCATCGATAGGACCATATTCCATTTCTGGAAGCATTCCTACCGCAGCACTTGGAATTGATGATTTTGAAACAAATGGGATACGTATCTATCCAAACCCCAGTGAAGGTTTCATAGTTATTGAAGGGATTGACCGCTTGGAAAACTATTTATTAATCAATGGTTTGGGGCAAATAGTAAAAAAAGGAAAACTAAATGGACTAGCTAAAGAAAGAGTTGATTTTTATCATTTTCAAAAGGGATATTACATACTGAAATTGAGGTCCAACAATCAATATTTGACAAAACCAATACTATTGAACTAGTATGTTGTAAACTAGGTGATTAAAGTTTATAGGCAATTCAGTTGTCCCATTAACAGCTCAGAAACCGATTGAATCTAATTATGAATCTATTAATCATCTCAGTCGTTAAAAGAAGGCTGATTTCTCCCAAAACCAGCCGTAAAATCAACTATGAACTTAAAAATGTATTGCATAACTCATATAACTTCCTGGAAATCAGAGTTAAATACATTTTAATCAGTCTTAATGACTAAGTTGTTATTTACTGTAATTAAAGCAAGAAAAACAATCATTTATATAGAGGATTTCGATTAAAAGTAAAATTTGACTGATAAAAAGAGTAAAAAGAATAAAGGTCAAGGTTGTTAATGAGCTAAATTTAGCTACTGAATGTCTCAAGGATATGGAAAGGAGCAAAAACAGCACATAAAGAAGATTGCGATAAGATTATGCTACATATAGCGAATATTGAAGACTTAACACAAAACAGTAGTTATAAAGAAAAAGACTGCTGTTTAGGGAGAGCAGTCTTTTAATATAAGTTGCGTGCAAAAATAAGTTACTATCAATTAAAGACCAATAAAACAATTATGATTAACACTAAAAAATTAAACTAATGATCTGTATTACACACATTTACATTTTTAATTTAAGTTTTAATAGTGATTTAAACAAATTAATTTGGATTAAATCGATAAACGACCATAATTTAAAACATAAACAGATATAAAAAAGCAGTAGTAAAACGAACATTATCAATCAATAAGAAAGTAAACAAAAATCCAAATGACCTTCAAAAATAGTCTCTTCATAAAATATTTCTCGTTGGTAAATATTCAATTTCAAAACTATGAAATTTATTAGGGAATCACCTTTATGTATTCCCGTTTTAATTTGCAAACGCTTGTAAATCTCATACCTGTACTATAAAAAGCAGCCAAAAAACATATGCGAAATTGTATCAAGTAGTAAGTAAAAACAAGTAATTATAAGCAATGGAGCCTTATCGTTAAATAAGGCTCTAGCTAGTATACAAGGTGTTTAAAGGCTTTTGTTAAGCCATGGTGTGGTAGACATTTTGCACGTCATCGTCCTCTTCAATCTTTTCCAACAGCTTTTCGACATCTGCCACTTGTTCTGGAGTCAATTCCTTCGTTACTTGGGGAATGCGCTCAAAACCAGAAGACAGAATTTCTATTTCACGGTTTTCCAATTCTGCTTGGATGGCACCAAAATTTTCAAAAGGAGCATATATCAAAATACCATCTTCGTCTGCAAAGACTTCCTCGGCACCAAAATCTATGAATTCCAATTCAACCTCTTCCGGATCCAAACCTTCGGAAGGGATTCTAAAATTGCATGTATGATCGAACATGAATACCACGGAACCGGATGTGCCCAAACTCCCGTCGCATTTGTTGAAATAGCTACGTACGTTGGCTACAGTCCTTGTGTTGTTGTCCGTTGCGGTTTCGACGAGTATGGCGATGCCGTGTGGTGCATAGCCTTCAAAGAGGACTTCCTTGTAATCGCCTTGACCTTTTTCACTGGCTTTCTTTATGGCGCGTTCCACATTGTCCTTTGGCATGTTCACGGCCTTTGCATTTTGAATAACTGCTCGTAAACGTGAATTGCTCGCTGGATCCGGACCACCTTCCTTTACAGCCATTACAATGTCCTTTCCTATACGTGTAAAGGCCTTGCTCATTGCAGACCAACGTTTCATTTTACGTGCTTTACGAAATTCAAAAGCTCTTCCCATTTAAATATTTATTTTTAAGTTCCCACCCATGGGTGAGAAATTCGTTAATTGTTGATTACTTTTTCACAAATTTAAAAAAATCTATTGAAAAGACTTAATCCTTTGGTACATGTCTAGCCAAAAACTTGGTTTTTGTTGCATCGAGTTTGTTCAACACCTTTTGTCTATTTGCATTTAAACTTGCATTTAGCTTGTTGTAGCTGGTACCAGCTTCGTTAATTTCCTTTATCTTACCATTATAAGCATCAATCTGTTCTTTTGTCCTTTTCTTTTCCGGCGTTTTTTCCAAAGCATTCTTTATGGTTAGGAAATCGTCATTCAAAACAAGGAATTCCGAGATTTGGGGTATCTTGTTCTCAGCTTCATCCAAGAAGAACTCAAACACTGTTTTTGTTGCCATTATGAGACTTTTGTCGGTTTTGAATGCTTCCTGTGTTTTCAAGAGCTCCAAACCTTCTTTGGCTGTTTCGCTCAAGGCGTTTGCATTTTGCTGTATTCCACTGATGTCGTTGCTTTGTATGGCATTCCATAGGTAGATCTCATTGATGTATACTTTGAAAAAGATCAAGTGCATGGCGTTTGTGTGCTTGAAAACCTCGTTCGAAACCTTCATTTTCTTCCCTAGGTCATTGTCACTTTCTATGATGTTTATCTTATGCTTTGTCGCATAGGCGTAGAAATTGGATTCGTATGCTGCTTGAGATTCCGCCATCTTTTCATCTGCCAACTCCTGTGCCAATACGTAGGCCTCCATCAAATCGTAGGATTGCTCTGCGATACCCTTCATATCAATGATTTTTGCATAATCCTGCTTCAAGAGGCTTTCGTTTAGACTCATATGTTTCAAGACATTGTTCTTATAGTCGTTGCCATCAAAACCTTGAGCCTTTTTAATTTTTGCTATTGCCCGTTCTACTGTTTTTATTAGACTTTTCCTCTTGTTGTTTATGTTGCGATCGCTTTTGCTGTGAGCTATGGCTTTGGTGTACTTCCAGGTACTTTTGGTGACTATTTCTTGTTCCTTGCCAAGAAACTCCAAATATTCCAAGGCTGTGTCGAATTTTTGTGCATTGGTATGGTATGAAATGGTTAATAATAAGGCGAAAAGAATTTTTGTCAAGGTTTTCATTAGGGTTATTGGTTTGAATTTATGTAATCTATTAGAATATGTTGAGCCTCTTTTATGTAAATGTCATAAGAGAGGTCCTTTATTGTTTTTTCATTCTGTGTCTTGTCATCTGCACTGTACTCCAAGAGCTCCTGAGTGGATTTGGTGTTGGTTATTTCCAACAATGCTGGTTTTTCTTTGTCATCTTCTTTGAATATGGCATCCATTTTAAGTTGTCTATTCTTTTTGTTGTCGACTATGGATTGCAATGTCAAGGGGTGGCGTTCTCCTTTTTTGAACAATAGATCACAAAGGGTCTTGTTGGCAACTTCTATGTCTTGAAAGCCTTTGTCTGCCTTGGTTCTTGCTTTGCTTTTTTCAATGACCTCATTGATGTTCAATTCTTGCAAGGGCTTGTGTTTGAGTGTGACAGCTATGGAATCGTTTTTGAGCGCATGTGGTTTGTGGCATTCTGAACTTTTAAAGCCATCATACAACGATGACAACGCAATATCTGGAATGACTCCTTTGGATTGGTGGCTTTTACCAGTAACCCGATAAAAGACATCTACGGTTAGCTTTACAAATCCCAGGTTCTTGAATTCGCCAAGTGCTAGAATGGTTTGTGCGCTGGATTTGCCATAGGTTTTGGAACCGACGATTATGGCTCTATTGTAATCTTGCATGGCTGCAGAAAAGAATTCGGATGCCGAGGCACTATATTCATTTACCAAGATGACTATCGGTTTTTTGTAAAAACTACCTCGTTTGTTATCCCTCATGGTCAAGGTCTTTCCTGTATTGGATTTAATTATGGAGACTGGACCTCGATCAATGAACATGCCGGATAGTTCTATGGCTTCTTGCATGGAACCCCCTCCATTAAATCTCAAATCAAGAATTAGACCTTCTATGTTGGCTTTTTGCAACTTGTAGAGTTCTTTGGCCATGTCTTTTGTAAGACCCCGTCCATTGGGAGATTCGATGTTGCTGTAAAAGCTTGGAATCTTGATGTAACCCAAAGCTTTGGTCGTGTTAATTAAATAGCCTCTTACAGCATTGGCATCGACTTTAATTTTGCTTTTTGTCAATGTAACCTCTTGCAATGTCCCATTTTTCTTTTTTACGGAAAAGTTTACGGTCATGTTGTCTTCATTGTTTAGAAACAATGCTATCTCGTCATTGGAAACACATAAGATGTCCAAACTGGAATGTGATGTGGACAATAACCTCAAAACGTCGTTTTTTTCCAGTTTGCCATTCTTGAAAGCTACACTTCCAGGTATGATGTGAGCAATCACAATTTCTCCTTTTTTGTTTTTTCTTGTAACGACTCCAAAGGACAATTGGTTTTTGGAAAGTCTATTCAGGTAAGTGACCTTTTCCGTATTGTTGAAAAACGTGGAATTCGGATCATTGACCTTTACCAAGGCGTTTAAGAAACTTTCTTTTACAAAACGTTCCAAACCACCATCTTTGTTAATTATTTCGTCCAAGAGACAAAGTTCGTTCTCGATAATTTCGAGTTTTACCTCATGTTCGAGTATTTTGAAGTCACTTGCTATGGTTTCCACATCTTTATGCATATCCATCAGTTTGGAAATAACCTTAAAGCTTACTTTCTTTTGTAAAACGATATCAAGTGCATCTTCATCTTTGTAATATGAATACTCTTTTTCCGGTATAAACTGCAATGTATGCTTGCCTGAATAGTCCAACGTTGCTGTTTTTAAAGATTCCAATTGGGATTTGATGAATTGTATTCGAAGATTTAACACCTTTGTGTAGTTGTCTATGAAACTACAATTGGAACCTACCACATAATCATCAAACTTGAAAATGTCGGCTTTCAGGCCATCGATGTCACTTTGTAGGAATAGTTGTTTGTCCGAATCCAATTGATCCAAAAACAAATTAAATATTTGTTTCGAAACACTGTCATTCAATGTTTTTGGAGAGTAATGCTTGCTTTCAACCAATGATTGAAGTATAGATACTTGCTCACAGAACGTGGTGTTGTCTTGACAGAAACCACATAGTGGATAAAGGCCTATGAGTAGACCGAAAAGTTTGTTGATCATTAACGAGTTGACATGAAATGGAAAGGATTAAAATACTGTCTTTTTAACGATTTAAAGGTGTTTTATTCTTCTTCCTCGACGATGCCCTCTATGGCATCTGCCAATTTGAAATCCTTTAAAGTCACGCCATCCGCATCATGGGTGGACAAAGAGATCTTCAATATGTTGTAGGTGTTGGACCAATCGGGGTGATGGTTCAATGCCTCGCATTCGAAGGCAATGCGACTCATGGCACTAAAGCAATCCTTGAAGTTTTCAAATTCGTATTCCGTATGTATCGCACCATCGTAATAATCCCATTCGGGCAATCTCACTAGGCGTTTTTCTATTTCTTGTTCTGTTAATTTCGACATTGTTTCTAAATTTAGAATTGATTGTATCAAGTTAAGTATTTTAAAAGAGAATCCCAATTAAACGGCTATGGCTTTCAAAACATCCTTGCTTTCCAATTGCAAATGCCTTGGGAGCTTGTTGTCTTTGGGCAAGACCGCCAAATAGCGATCGTCGTTAGTCGTATAAACTTGCTTGAAAAGTGGTTTTAGGTCGCTCAAGGTCGTGGTTATTTCCCTTATGAAGTCGTCATGGTGCACCAAATCGTTGCTCCCCAAATGAAAGATTCCGTATTTCCCTTGGTTTATGATGTAATGAATTTGCTGCGTGACCTTGGAGTCTGTAGTGACATTCATTATTAGATTTGGAAAGACCTCTATAGGTTCCTTTTCCTTTAAGAAGGCCTTTATTTCCTTCACCCTTGGCGATTGTCCGCCAAAGACCATGGGCAATCTCAATATGGCAACTTGCCTTTTGGGCAAACGCAACAGCATGTTCTCGATCTTTATCTTGAAGTGTCCGTACATGCTATGACTCAAGGTCTTGTCCGACTCGTAACTTGGATACTTGCTGTAGGCATCGAAGACATTGGCCGACGAGAGAAAAATGAGTTTGGCCTTGTTGGTCAATACGTAATCCGAAATATGGCTGTGCGCTATGACTTGGGCCGAGAAATTTCCGCGAAGCGTGGAAATGATTATGGTAGGCCGTATGGCTTCAAGAATTTCATAGATGTCATCCTCTTCCACGTTGTACTGAAAGTAATGCTGGTTCTTGTCGAAGGCATAGTTGTCGGTACGGTATGTGCCAAAGGTTCTGAAGTAGGGGCAAAGCTCCTTGTACAAAGCTTCTCCGATGAAACCACTAGCTCCTATGATTAGAATTCTATTTTTCTTGTCTATGTCTTGTTCCATTAAATCGTTAGGGAATTCAATTGTTAAAAGATAGAACGATTGGTCCTGGTGGTAAATTGTTCCAATGCTTGCATTCCCAAGAGGGAGTTTCCTTTTGCGTTCAAGCCAGGCGCCCAAGTAGAGATCACAAAATCATTGGGCAACAAAGCCACGATGCCGCCGCCAACACCACTTTTTCCCGGCAAACCCACTTCGAAGGCAAATTCCCCTGCTTCGTCATAGAAACCACAAGTCAACATTATTGCATTTATTCGCTTTGCTTGACTGGAAGATATGTGCTGTTTGTCGTTGAAGCACTTTCCCTTGTTGGCAAAAAGATAAAAGGCCTTGGAAAGTTGTGCACAGTTCATTTCCAATGCACATTGATGGAAATAGAAATCCAAAACGACGTCTACGTCGTTGTTTAGGTTGTCGAATGATTTCAATAGGTTGGCTGCCGCATGGTTTCTATACCCCGTGCGTTGCTCTGAGGCAGCTACATCCAAGTTGTAACTTATGGTGTCGTCTCCCGTGATGTTTCTAACGTAATTCAAAAAGTCCTCTTTGGGATGTTTCAAATGGCTTATTAGAATGTCTGAAACTACCAGAGCTCCCGCATTGATTAAAGGGTTCCTTGGAATGCCATTCTCCAGTTCCAACAGAGACAGGTGGTTGAATGGGTTTCCAGAAGGTTCCACATCCATTCGTTTCCAAATGAGATTGTCCTCGAAAGCAATGGCCTTCGACAATGCCAATACTTTCGATATACTTTGAATGGAAAAGGGCACATTCCAATCGCCAATTTGAAATGTGCGCCCATCTATGTGTTGTATGTGAATGCCGAAGCGATCACTACTTTGTTTTGATAGTTCAGGGATGTAAGAAGCCACAATGCCTTTTTCAGGTGCTTGTTTCAAATTGTTGTAAATGGCTTCAATGGTACCTTGATAATCTATCATGAATTATTGTTATCCTTTGTAAAAAGGCAGTTTTACTACAGTTGCAGAAACCGCGTTCTTGCGAATTTGAATGTTTATCTTGCTTCCGGTGCTAGCCAATACAGTTGGCACGTATCCCAAACCAATGCCTTTGCCCAAAGAAGGAGACATTGTTCCAGAAGTTACTTCACCAATTTTTTTGCCTTGCCCATCCACAATGTCGTAACCTTGTCTTGGAATGCCTCTTTCATCGATTTCAAAAGCTATCAATTTGCGTTCCACACCACGACGCTTTTGCTCTGCCAATGCTTCGGAATTGGTAAATTCCTTTGTGAACTTGGTAATCCATCCCAAACCGGCTTCAAGTGGGGAAGTGGTGTCGTCTATGTCGTTTCCGTATAGGCAATATCCCATTTCCAAACGTAAAGTGTCACGAGCTGCCAAGCCAATTGGTTTTGCTCCGGCTTCGGTAACCTTGTCCCATATTTGCTTTACTTCGTCATTCTTGCAGTAGATCTCGAATCCGCCACTTCCAGTGTATCCAGTTGCAGAAATGATTACGTTGTCTATGCCTGCGAAATCACCAACTACGAAATTGTAGAACTTGATTGCAGACAAGTCATGGCTGGAAAGGCTTTGCATGGCTTCAACTGCTTTGGGGCCTTGAATGGCCAACAAAGAATACTCCTCGGACAAATCACGCATCGTTGCACCTACATCGTTTTTGGATGAAATCCAGTTCCAATCCTTTTCTATGTTGCTGGCATTTACAACAAGCAAATAGGTTTCTTCTTTTATTTGGTAAATGATCAAATCATCTACAACGCCTCCATCGTCATTGGGCAAACATGAATATTGTGCCTTTCCAATGCTCAGTTTGCTTGCATCGTTGCTAGATACCTTCTGAATCAAGTCCAAAGCGTGAGGCCCCTCGATTAAAAACTCTCCCATATGAGACACATCAAAGACTCCAACACCTGTTCTTACAGCTTCGTGTTCTATATTTACACCATCGTATTGCACTGGCATGTTATAGCCTGCAAATGGTACCATTTTAGCACCAAGTGCTTCGTGAGTTTCTGTTAACGCGGTATTTTTCATTATAATTGGATTATTAATTTTTTAAAGGCGTAAAAGTATCAAAAAATATTGATTTGCTTTATATTAAAAAACGAATAAAAATGTGTTAATTTCGAAAACTATTAACAGTAAAAACTGTTTTTTGACAATGATCTTATTCATACGTCATTACAGATAAGAATTAATGATGAAAAAGAAGAATCTAATAGTTTTCGATATCGATGACACATTGATCAAAGTCGAGTAGGTAAAGGGGAATCTCACCCCTAAACCTCTCACAGAACCGTACG
>JAHDHI010000083.1 GCA_020631395.1 Bizionia sp. | reverse complement strand
TCGTGACCGTACCGCTAGGGTCCGTGTTTGTCGTGTTTCCTGAGGTCACCGTGCCCTCCACCGTGAAGGTCTCGTCCGGCTCGTCTATCGCATCGTCGGTGATCGGGATCACCACGTCAACGCTCGTTTGCCCTGCCGGGATTGTCACCGTGGTGATCGTCTCCGTGTAATCCGCAGTGCCTGCAGTGCCCGTGGTGGTCACTATGTCTATAACCACATCCGTTGAACTTACGGTGTCTATCGTAACTGGTATCGTAACCGTTCCTGCTCCTTCGTCGACAGTCTGGTCGCCTATGGTAACGGTCGGTGCAGGGTTTACAGTTAATATCGCACAGTTTACTTCATTGATACAATCATTGTCATCGTGCGTGATCAACACACAATATTCTGTTCCGTTCAAACCTGTAACATCATTTATGTTCAAAGTTGCCGTGGTTACATTGCTATAAGTCCCTCCGTTTGTCAATGCTATTCCGCCAGAATTAGGATTTCCAAGGTACCATTGGTAATTCAGTCCTGCATTTGCATTCCCTAGTATTCCATAATTAGGTGTTCCAGTCGTATAACTCGTAGCTGTATCAGCTGTTGCTCCTACTGTGAATACTGCTGGATCCCCTTCGGATTCAGTTTGATCCGTTGGAGGTGTGACCACCGTTACTCGAGTTGCCATCGTTACATTTGCATTGGTTCCCGTATATGCCGTTGTAGCTCCTGTCACTTGACCATTCACATCATAACCTGTACCGTCTACCTCTCCATCGTCATCATCATCTAAATGCCCTGCTTCCACAGCATCGTTACAACCATCATTATCGCTATCCGCATCTCTTATATCTGGAATACCGTCTGCATCTGTATCCACACATACATTCTCCAATACAGAAAATCTAAAACCTTCTCTCGAAGCTCCATTATCTGCCGATATCGTAAAGCTTGTCGCTCCAATAGGGAATACCACATTCCATTCCAATAAATTATTGTCTATAATACTAGACTGAGTAAATGATCCTCCATTAGCAATTGAAGCTCCATTCACCTGATTCGTCTGATTAGCAGGATCATTGATAATGGCATCTCCAGTTCCTCCTACCCATGTAATCGTATATGTCGCGAATCTTGCTCCAAAATCTGGCCCTGGTGGTTCAGGCAACAAAGCATCTGCATCCACATATCCATACAATGACAATTGCAAATCTGTTCCTGAAGAAGACGCAATTGAAAAATTTGCGCTGTCGAGACTCCACAAGGTACCTGGAGCTGGATCATCATTATAGAAAAAATACAATTCGTTGTTGGTAGAAATACCATATTGTTCCAAAAGTCCATTAGTAAATGTATGTGATATGTTCCAGGTTCCTGTAGCTCCAGATGGCAAATTGATTATTCCTGACTCATTCCCATCAACAACTCCATCGTCAACTACTTGAAAAGATCCCGATTGTGCAGTTCCATTACATTCGTTTTCATCCAGAATGCCATCATTGTCATCATCCAAGTCACATACATTGTTTATACCGTCTGCATCCGGGTCATTTGTCGTAATTGTTCCTTGCACAGCTCCATCCGTACATGGATCTGAAGCTGCAATTACATCATTAGATGTCGTATCACTAGTACCTCCAAAACTATCAGCATCGATATTTGCTGTATTTACAATCGTCATTCCTTCTGTTCCCGAATTAACGACTGCATCCAATGTAACCGTCATCGTCTCTCCTGGCAGCAAATTTATTCCATTTGCAGCAGTAATCATATTAGCTGGTGCATTGATAGCGTTTGTTACTTGAATACGGTTTGGTATTACGTAGTTTATGGTAAATGTCGCATTATTTATCGTATTACCAGCTGGATCATTTGCATCATCCCACGTAAAGGTATATGTTCCCAATGCAGTGGTTGTTCCATCAATTGTACCAGCTCCAACTTGATTTACATTGGATCCTGCTCCATTTCCTCCAAAAGAGCTTCCATTGGCTCCTCCTCCTGGATAGTTAATATCCAGAGATATCTCTGACAACCAATCTGTCGTACTAACAGTCACATCATAATTAAAGGATGTTATAATAGCATTAGCAGGAACATCTGCAGTCGTCACCGTATATGATTGTACTAATCCATTTGTATCAAACGTTTGATTTGATGGCGTATATGTATGCGAGAATGTTCCTGTATTTGACATATCGTCCTCCCAATATGTAGCAGAAGCCGTACTTCCTGTATAAGTTACACCTGCTGGCAAAACATCATTCACCACAATATTGTTTGCGTCTACAGATCCTATATTCTCTATTTCTATAGTATAAGATATTGTATCTCCTGGACTAACGTCTCCAGACGGCTGTGCAGTTTTTGAAGCAATTAAAGATGGAGGTGGTGCAGGACAACATATGCTATAGTTTCCTGACAACCAAACAAATTGATCTGCACCTGCTCTATCTATTCCTGCTACATAGGTTATCATCAATTGACTTATAGGCACTCCTCCTGAACCGACCAACACAGCCCCATTGTTATCAGTACTTACTCCATTATTACTTTGTCCATCCGCAGTTTGAGTGACATTGTTTATGGTGTAAGATGCTGTTGCTCCTGCCTGAGTCAATGTCAATGGTACATTTGTCCCTGCATTGGATGCCACAAAAGTGATATCATCGTCAAAAGTCCCATCGTTGTCAATATCCTCAACTCTAAAATTCTGCAACACTACAGGTGTCGTAAAGTCTATGGTGTAAGTTACCGCATCCCCTGCCGTAACATCTACCATCGTCAATTGATACCTAGTTCCATCTATTTGGGTCGAAGCATTGTTCAATACCCCATTCGGGTCTTGTATTGTAGCCGTCAAAGTGGTAGGTACCGTACAATTCGTAGTTGTATAGGATGCTGAAGCCACAGTTGTCTCATCCCAAGGATTAGGGCTCAACAACCCCCAATCGAAAGCCTGAGATGCTCCTGGACACTGTCCATACATATTAAAAACAGCAATAATAGAGACTATTATTGCCATATACATTTTTTTCAACATAGTTGAATGCAACGAGAAACGTGTACTGTTTTTCATATCAGAATAAATAAGGTTGTGTGTATGTTTAGATACATTAGCTCTAACAGCCAACGTTTTAGACAAAGATTCAGAATCTTTATGCAAAAGGAGTGAAGTACGTCCAATATTGGTATTAGACGACACATTCGGGTATGTAGAGTCATTCATATTTATGGGAGAAATATTATTACTATATACTTTATTATGTCCTACTTACGTAATGTAAATATTTTCGGTTTTATATATTTACATAAAATTTACACTGATTCAAAAGTATTATTTTACCTATAACAACATTTGCACAACTATAGTAAAATCGACAAAAATAGATTAAACACACAATAAACCCGACCAAATACACCTACTCTATTTAAAAAAGGAAAATCTTACAAATAAAATGTTAATTTCATTTTAAAACAGCATCCAATTCGGTTCTTTTTCAATGAAGCATTTCATATAACTCATTGTTTTTCTGACAGATGATCACAGTCTCTTTCCTTTTCAGTAAAAATTAAAGAGGAGTTGGATATTTAAATTTATATTTGCCAAAATTAAATTTTATGAAATTCATAGATGAAATTAAACGAAGAAGAACCTTCGGCATAATCTCTCACCCTGATGCAGGAAAAACCACTCTTACAGAAAAGCTTTTACTTTTTGGAGGTGCCATTCAAGAAGCTGGTGCCGTAAAAAGCAACAAAATAAAAAAAGGGGCTACCAGTGATTTTATGGAGATAGAGCGCCAACGTGGAATATCTGTAGCCACATCTGTTTTGGCTTTTGAATATGATGGTATTAAAATTAATATTTTAGATACACCTGGACACAAGGATTTTGCTGAAGACACCTTTAGAACATTAACTGCAGTAGATAGTGTGATCGTAGTAATCGATGTTGCCAAAGGAGTCGAGGAACAAACAGAAAAACTAGTTGAAGTCTGTAGAATGCGAAACATTCCCATGATCGTATTCATCAATAAAATGGATCGCGAGGGTAAGGATGCATTTGAACTATTAGATGAAATAGAACAAAAACTAGGTTTAAAAGTTACTCCTTTAAGCTTCCCTATAGGTATGGGATATGATTTCAAGGGCATTTACAACATTTGGGAAAAGAACATCAACCTATTTAGCGGTGATAGTAGAAAAGACATTGAAGAAACCATAGAAATCTCAGACTTGAATTCTGATGAATTGAATACGCTAATTGGTGATGTGGCCGCAGATACTCTAAGAGAAGAACTAGAACTTGTCGATGGCATATATCCAAGTTTCAATAACGAAGACTATTTAAGTGGCAATTTGCAGCCTGTCTTTTTTGGTTCTGCCCTGAATAACTTTGGAGTTAGAGAGCTTTTGGATTGCTTTGTAGACATTGCTCCTAGACCAAGGCCAAAACAGAGTGAAGAACGTTTGGTTAATCCCGATGAGGAAAAATTCACTGGTTTCGTGTTTAAAATCCATGCCAACATGGATCCCAATCACAGGAATAGACTTGCATTCGTCAAGATCGTCTCAGGTGAATTTAAGCGTAATGCTCCTTATTTGCATGTAAGAAACAATAAAAAAGTGAAATTTTCCAGCCCCAATGCTTTTTTTGCCGAGAAGAAAGAAATTGTAGACATTTCCTATCCTGGTGACATTGTTGGCTTGCAAGATACTGGAAACTTTAAAATTGGAGATACGTTAACCGAGGGAGAAATATTGAACTACAAAGGTGTTCCTAGTTTTTCTCCTGAGCATTTTAGATACATCAACAATGCCGATCCATTAAAATCCAAACAACTATACAAAGGCATTGACCAATTGATGGATGAAGGAGTTGCCCAACTATTTACATTGGAATTGAATGGCCGAAAGGTAATTGGTACAGTAGGTGCATTGCAATATGAGGTTATTCAATACAGGTTGGAGCATGAGTACGGGGCTAAATGCACCTATGAAAACCTGAACGTCCACAAAGCTTGTTGGGTGGATCCAGAAGATTCTAAAAATGACGAATACAAGGAGTTCTTGAGGGTAAAACAGCGCTTTCTAGCTAAAGACAAACAAGGACAATTGGTATTTTTAGCAGATTCATCCTTTTCTTTACAGATGACTCAACAGAAATATCCTAGCATCAAATTTCATTTTGTAAGTGAATTTAAATAAAGCATAGCTTCTCAAATTAAAAGAAAAATACAGAGAATAGACAAGTATTACATTTTCTTCTCAAATTGGTAAATAAAAGGCACCAAACAAGCTTAAAATGGTTTTAAGCTTGTTTGGTGCCTTTTATCATTCTTATACATAAACTATGTGCATCTAATTAAAAAAGTGCTTTAAAAGCTGCTTATGAAAGGCAAAAAACACAATAAAATAATTAAAAATGATTACGTAAATATATTGTGATAAATAAAATTTATACTAAAATATTTTCTTCAAGATCTTTAAAGGTTAAGTCTATCGATTTGTGTTTTTAGCAATTTAGAATTCGAAATGCAAAGCTTCGATTCTTAGTCATAATAATGAGCTATTACCTGGAGGTCATCATTTCCAGATCCCAAGTACATTTTGACATCTCCTGTTCCTCCTGGATCTTCAACTTCCAACTTCGCTGAAAACATTACACAATAAGTCCCAGGCTCCAATTTAACATAATCTGAGCCTGTGTTATGAAAGTTTTCATATTCACCATTGTTATTTTCTGCATTATTATAAAACTGTCCATCAATTGCCAGTAATCCTCCTTCTTCTTGACAATAGTTACCAGATGCATTCATTTTTATACACCATGGTCCATCATTAATGGCATTGCCGTCTACATCAAAAACCACTGCTGCTCCCAAATAATTGTCCTTTCTAAAGTAAAGCCCAGTTTTCACTACCCTGATATGTTCATCTTCAACTCTTCCTAAGCTACCTCCCTCCGTTTTGTATATTGACCAAGATACAGAATAGTTAACTTCCACTATTGCCGTTTTCGTTAATGTAAAAGACGTCATCAATCCATCTATGGGTATCCCAGCTGTAGTAAAACCTATTGGATCATTAGCTTGATCTATTCTATTCGTATCATTTTCGACGTCTTCCAAATAATTTTCGTAATCGACCAATATCTCCAACTTTTCTGATGATGCCCCTAAAATCAAATCTCCATTTCTATCCACATAAACCCTTGTAGTTAGTCCATTACCTAAGTTATTCATATTGTTTATCACGTCCAACCCTTCAATTCTTACGGTTTCATTTTCTCCAGCCACGTGTACTGCCTGTTCCGGATTATTCGTATTTATACCCACTTGGCCAGCTAATACATTGCAAACCGATAGCAAAATAATTGTTGATCTTATCTTCATAGACATTGTTCCTATTTTAATTATACACTCTAATCTTTAAAAAATCCTTATCTCCTCCAAACCCCACACTGGTATGCTTGTTGGCTGCATCATTTACCACACCATAAAAATACAACTGATGTGTTCCTGCTGGTAACGATAAATAACCTTGACTATTCATATATGGGTAGCCTATACTACCTCCATAATTCGTTTCATAGGACAGCCCCTTGTAACCATGACGTCTAGCTTTCTCCGCTACATCCAATCCATTACCATCTATATCAACACAAAAATAGGTTTGTATGCTTACTGTCTGATTATATGCTGCATATACCAATGTTCCCGATGCTATGTTTGCTCCAGCAATCAAAAGTGTTATTCCATATTTCACTTCAACAGTAGCACTATGAGGTACATGTATTTCTATTCTGGCTATTTCTCCCTCTGCAGTAGTTTCTCCAGAATTATTATTATTTACAACGACCCCTGAACCAAACCCCAATTCGTATGGATCATCAGCTATGAAATTTGGTACATCTATCAAAAAATTCAATGGTTCCTTTTCACTTGCTCCAAATCCTTTGTCAAAACAAACATTCCCCTTGCCATCAACCGACAATGGGATTATCTTTGATCCATCGTTGATTATTGGATTGTTTTCCGAATTCAAACTCTCAATTCGAATCGTAGATTTATTTCCTGAAATGTGCAATTCCACTTGCGGGTTCAAAGTGCCTATTCCTACTTGAGCAAAAGCAATAGAAGACACTAATGCAATTACTATATTAAACGCTTTAATCTTCATTAGTTAGTTAATTTAGTTAGTTAATTGACTTGTATACTTGCAGAAATCAATGCAGCGTCAAAAAAATAGAATCGTTTCCAGTAGCAAACTCTACATACGTTCCCTTTGAGTTTGTTCCCATTCCATCTCCTTTGACATTAGATGACACTTCTCCATAAAGCTTAACAACATATGTTCCTGCTTCTGGTATTTTTATGTAGGCAGAAGACGCATTGTACAAAGTACCATTAACACTTGAAGTCGAACCACTGGTATAACATTTAGAAGAAGGACCATACTTACGCGTACCTATCTCATCTAAAACAAAATAGGTACTAATGCGTCTGGCTAGGTTATCTACTATCGGTGATTTATTAGAATCAAGGTATACATCAAAGCTGATGTTATATTTGACTTCCAGTATAGAAGGTCTATTTACAGTAACAGACAAAATTGTTATTTGCACATCGGATTTACCATCAATATCATCTATCTCAAGTGCAGCAAAGCTTTCAGATGTGCTAGAATCATCTATCGCATCATATCCGTCACTATTGAACAATGGCTTGTATTCCAAAGTAAATTCTCCTTTGGAGTCAACATACAAAGGATAGGTATTATCTTCCAAATCCATATCCATGTCCATATCTCCTCCATTATAAACATTGTTTGTAACATTTAAGCTTTCCACTCGTATGGTTTCAGTTCCAAAAGTAGAAGCAATATGAAGTTGTTGTTTAGGACTTTGCGTATTAATACCCACTTGAGAATAGGTTAATTGAAAGGATAGGCATAGTATTGATATTATACCATAAGCAATATTCTGTTTATTGCATTCATTACCAAATAGATATTTCTTTCTGTTGTTTCGAATCATAGTGTTTGGGGACTAATTCGTAATTATAAAAAGAGATATGAAATATTTACTTGATGGGGTTTTATTGGGAGCGATTTTTAAAGAGTCAAAAAAATAATCTTTATCGCTTTCCATAAATATATATAAAATATATCACAAAAACACCGTTTAAACGATTTTAGAAACAAATTCACAAAGCAAAAACAGCGTTTAATCCGATTTTATTGACTCTTCAGCTGTAATATTTTTTTTATTCACAATCATTTTTATGAGAAAAACTAAATTTAAAAGCTTATTAAAGAAGGTTAATTCCTACATTTTAATATCTAAGAAATCAATTATTGATGTTTTTTTATTTTTTATTTGACATTATCAATTGAAAAGCAAACAATTAGAATGAGAAAAACGCAAATAAAACCTTTATAAAAACAAGAGTTTTATTTGCATATTTTGACTGAGGGAGAGATTACTACTTTTTAGTATAAACGAAGAACGAACAAAATATGCGCTTATCTCTTTTTCTAAATGAAAAAAAAGAATGCTACTGAATACATCTAAGTTGCAATAAGCCAGTAGTTCAACGTTGAAGAATTGTATTCCACTCGACTTCTAAGGCTTTTATCTATAAAAACAAATATATTCTTTTCGATTTTCAGAAAGATATATTGATTTCCCATATTAAACATAGTCTATATCTCTTTATACACTAGTAAAAAACTAGAAACCAATTAATTATTGAAATAAAAAGCATCATTTCAGTAATAACAATACATAGAGATAAAAAAAAACTCTTGAAAATTTTCAAGAGTTTTTTTTTATGCTTGCCCTGTGGGACCAAAGTTTAAAGGAATTGGAGGTTGTTCATAATCCTTAATTTCTCCATGTGCCTTTTCAAATCGATTCACATTGTCATTCAATGCCTTTAGCAATCTCTTTGCATGTTGTGGTGTTAATATAATTCTGGATTTCACTTTACTTTTAGGAGTTCCAGGCATAATACTAACAAAATCGACAACAAACTCTGATACTGAATGGTTGATAATTGCCAAATTAGAATAAATTCCTTCAGCAATCTTCTCATCCAACTCAATGTTTATTTGTCCTTGTTTCGGTTTGTCATCTTTATGATCTGCCATGATAATCGTTTTTGTGCTTCCTATAAAGGAAGTCTTTATTAATTTTTCAATAAAAAATCCTGCTTCGAGAAGCAGGATTTTAGAAGTTATTTGAAATTCATCAACGAATCTTTATGAATAAGATTGTTGAGAACAACAATTAATTATAATTCACTTCTTGCTTGGCTTTCATCATTTCATCGAACTCTTCTTTAGATCCCACTATGATGTTATCATAAGCACGCATTCCTGTTCCTGCTGGAATTCTGTGACCTACAATTACATTTTCTTTAAGACCTTCTAATGAGTCTACTTTACCAGCTACAGCCGCTTCATTAAGAACCTTCGTAGTTTCCTGGAAAGATGCTGCCGATATAAACGACTTAGTTTGCAATGATGCTCTTGTTATACCTTGTAAAATAGGTGTTGCAGTAGCTGGTTGAGCTTCTCTGGCTACAACCAACTTCTTATCTTCACGACGCAACAAAGAATTTTCATCTCTCAACTCGAAAGATGTAATAATTTGCCCTTCTTTAAGATTTGTTGACTCTCCAGCATCTTCAACTACCTTTTTACCAAATATATCATCATTTTGCTCAATAAAGTCAGATTTATGAACCAGTTGGTCTTCTAAGAAGATAGTATCTCCAGAATCTATTATTCTAACTTTACGCATCATTTGTCTTACGACAACTTCAAAGTGCTTATCATTAATTTTCACACCTTGCAAACGATATACTTCTTGAACCTCGTTAACCAAGTACTGTTGCACTGCTGCTGGACCTTTAATATTTAGAATGTCATTTGGTGTAATTGATCCATCTGACAACGGCATACCTGCTTTTACGAAGTCATTTTCTTGTACAAGAATTTGATTAGATAATTTCACCAAGTACTTCTTGATGTCTCCTAATTTAGACTCAATGATAATCTCACGATTACCTCTTTTTATCTTACCAAAGGATACCACACCATCAATTGCACTTACAACTGCAGGATTAGATGGATTACGTGCTTCAAACAACTCTGTTACACGTGGTAAACCTCCTGTAATATCTCCAGCTTTAGCAGATTTACGAGGTATTTTAACTAAAATCTTACCAATGCTAATTTTTTCGCCATCGTCTATCATTATGTGTGCTCCTACTGGAAGGTTGTATGAGCGAATGGCTTCTCCCTTTCCATCTTCAACAATAAGCGTAGGTATCAACTTTTTGTTTCTTGATTCCGAGATTACTTTTTCTTGGAATCCTGTTTGCTCGTCAATTTCCACTTGATAGGTTACACCTTGCTCGATATTCTCATATCTCACTTTTCCAGCAAATTCGGAAATGATCACACCATTGTATGGATCCCATTTGCAAACAACGTCTCCTGCCTTAAGCTTATCTCCATTGTTAACGGAGATGGTAGAACCATAAGGTATGTTATTCGTACTTAAAGTGATTCCCGTTTTCTTGTCGACAAGCTTCAACTCAGAAGTTCGAGAGATAACGATATCTACTTCGTTTCCTTCTTTATCTTCTCCTTTTACAGTTTTCAGTTCTTCTATTTCAGCAATTCCATCGAACTTGACGATCAACTTGTTCTCTTCAGAAATGTTTCCTGCAATACCTCCCACGTGGAATGTACGAAGTGTCAACTGAGTTCCTGGTTCTCCAATGGATTGTGCGGCAACTACACCAACAGCTTCTCCTCGTTGCACCATTTTATTTGTTGCCAGATTACGTCCGTAACATTTAGCACAAATTCCCTTTTTGGCTTCACAACTCAATGGTGAACGTACTTCTATCGACTCAAGAGGCGAAGCTTCGATTGCTTTGGCTATATTGTCCCCAATCAATTCTCCTGCTTCTATTATTACTTCTTCTGTCAATGGGTTGTACACATCGTTAAGAGCTATACGTCCAACGACTCTTTCACTCAATTTCTCTACGACTTCATCGTTTTTCTTCAATGCAGCAACTTCAACTCCACGCAACGTACCACAGTCTTCACTATTTACTATTACATCTTGAGATACATCTACCAAACGACGTGTCAGGTAACCTGCATCGGCAGTCTTAAGTGCCGTATCGGCAAGTCCTTTACGTGCACCGTGCGTTGAAATAAAGTATTCCAAAATTGAAAGTCCTTCCTTAAAGTTGGAAAGAATCGGGTTTTCAATAATTTCTCCTCCTCCTGCATTGGATTTCTTAGGTTTTGCCATCAATCCACGCATACCTGTAAGCTGGCGAATCTGTTCTTTAGATCCACGTGCTCCAGAGTCAAGCATCATATACACCGAGTTAAACCCTTGTTGGTCTTCTCGAATACGCTTCATGGACAATTCTGTCAATTCTGCATTTGTTGATGTCCAAATATCAATAACTTGGTTGTAACGCTCGTTATTGGTTATAAGTCCCATGTTATAGTTACCGGTAATACCATCCACCTTTTTGTTGGCTGCATCAATCATAGATTGCTTTTCTGGTGGGATAATAATATCTCCCAAACTAAATGACAATCCACCTCTAAATGCGAAATTGTATCCCAATGTCTTAATTTCATCCAAGAAAGCTGCCGTTTCCGGTACACTTGTCACCTTAAGGATTTCACCTATAATATCTCTAAGTGATTTCTTGGTCAAGACCTCGTTTATATATCCTGCAGCTGGTGGTACTTTTTCGTTGAAAAGTACTCGACCTACAGTTGTTTCTATAATTTGTGGCACCAATTCTCCTGCTTCGTTAAAGTCGATTGTTCTTACTTTAATTTGTGCATTCAAATCAACACGTTGTTCATTGTAGGCTATCGTCACTTCTTCTGCCGAATAGAATGTCAATCCTTCACCTTTTACAATAAGTTCTGGTGTAGATTTACGTAGCTTGGTCATATAATAAAGACCAAGTACCATATCCTGAGAAGGTACAGTTACCGGTGAACCATTTGCAGGGTTCAAGATATTGTGAGATGCCAACATTAACAATTGACATTCTAAAATAGCTTCTGGCCCCAATGGTAAGTGAACCGCCATTTGATCCCCATCGAAATCGGCATTAAATGCCGTACATACCAATGGATGCAACTGTATCGCCTTACCTTCGATAAGTTTTGGTTGGAATGCTTGGATTCCCAAACGGTGAAGCGTAGGCGCACGGTTTAGCAATACTGGATGTCCTTTAAGAACGTTTTCCAAGATATCCCAAACCACCGGCTCTCTCTTATCTATAATCTTCTTAGCAGATTTTACTGTCTTTACAATACCTCTTTCTATCAATTTTCTGATAATAAAAGGCTTGTACAGCTCCGCTGCCATATTTTTTGGTAAACCACATTCAAATAGTTTCAATTCCGGTCCAACAACAATTACCGAACGTGCAGAATAATCAACACGCTTTCCTAGTAAGTTTTGACGGAAACGTCCTTGTTTTCCCTTAAGTGAATCCGACAATGATTTTAATGGTCTATTTGAATCTGTCTTTACTGCCGAAGACTTACGTGTATTATCAAACAATGAATCTACCGATTCTTGCAACATACGTTTTTCGTTACGCAAGATCACTTCTGGAGCCTTAATCTCCACCAACCTCTTCAAACGGTTGTTACGTATTATTACACGACGGTACAAATCATTCAAATCAGACGTAGCAAAACGTCCTCCATCAAGCGGTACCAATGGACGCAATTCTGGCGGAATGATCGGAACAACTTTCATGATCATCCATTCAGGACGATTTTCTCTATTGTTGTTGGATTCACGCAATGCTTCCACAACCTGAAGACGTTTAAGTGCTTCCGTCTTACGTTGTTTCGATGTTTCCGTATTGGCTTTATGACGTAATTCATAAGACAATAAATCCAAATCTATTCTGGACAATAGCTCGATAAGACATTCAGCCCCCATTTTAGCAATGAACTTCTCTGGATCTGAGTCTTCCAAATATTGATTGTCTTGCGGTAGACTTTCCAATATCGTCAAGTATTCTTCCTCTGTCAAGAAATCCATCTTCTGCAATGGTTCTCCTTCTTCATTCTTAGCATTGCCGGGTTGGATTACCACATAACGTTCGTAGTAGATAATCATATCTAATTTCTTAGATGGCAATCCCAATAGATATCCTATTTTATTTGGTAAAGAACGGAAGTACCAAATATGTGCAACTGGTACGACAAGGTTAATGTGCCCTACTCTGTCACGACGTACTTTCTTTTCTGTTACTTCAACTCCACAACGGTCACATACAATACCTTTGTAGCGTATTCTCTTATATTTACCACAAGCACATTCATAGTCTTTTACCGGACCAAAGATACGCTCACAGAATAAACCATCTCGTTCTGGTTTATGTGTTCGATAATTGATAGTTTCTGGTTTTAAAACCTCTCCTCTAGACTCTGCTAAAATAGACTCTGGAGATGCTAAACCAATGGAGATCTTATTAAATCTCTTTACTGTATTCTTATCTTGTTTTCTTGCCATAATGCTGAAACTTTGATTTTTTTATAATTGAAACTACTTGATTAAAGTCAAATGTTTCAATTTAAAAGATTCCCGCTTTCGCGGGAATGTATATTATTCCTCTAATCTAATGTCTAATCCTAACCCTTTCAATTCGTGCATAAGTACGTTGAAGGATTCTGGTAATCCAGGATCTGGCATTGGTTCACCTTTTACAATAGATTCGTAAGTCTTGGCTCTACCAACTACATCATCAGATTTTACAGTTAAGATTTCTCTTAATGTCGCAGATGCTCCATAGGCTTCCAATGCCCATACTTCCATCTCTCCGAAACGTTGTCCTCCAAATTGTGCTTTACCACCAAGAGGTTGTTGTGTGATCAATGAATATGGTCCAATGGAACGTGCGTGCATCTTATCGTCTACCATATGCCCCAATTTAAGCATATAGATAACTCCTACTGTTGCTGGTTGATCGAAACGTTGTCCAGTTCCACCGTCATATAAGTATGTATGACCATATCTTGGAATTCCTGCTTCATCAGTAAATGTGTTGATCTCATCAATGGTAGCTCCATCGAAAATTGGAGTAGCATAGGTACGACCAAGATCTTGTCCTGCCCAACCCAATACTGTTTCATATATCTGTCCAATATTCATACGAGATGGTACACCCAATGGATTCAATACGATATCGACTGGTGTTCCGTCCTCAAGGAATGGCATATCTTCTTGACGAACGATACGTGCAACAATACCTTTGTTACCGTGACGTCCTGCCATTTTATCCCCTACTTTCAATTTACGTTTTTTAGCAATGTAGACTTTAGCCAATTTTATGATACCTGCTGGCAACTCATCTCCTACGGAAATGGTAAACTTCTCACGTCTCAATGATCCTTGCAAATCATTTTCCTTGATCTTGTAATTGTGGATCAAATCTGCCACCAATTTGTTGGTATGCTCATCTGTTGTCCAAGTTCCTGAGGTCAAGTGAGTGTAGTCATCTACGGCATTTAACATTTTCAAGGTGAACTTCTTCCCTTTAGGCAATACTTCTTCTCCTAAATCATTAAAGATACCTTGTGATGTTTTCCCATTCACTATGTTAAACAACTTCTCTACCAATACGGCTTGCAATGCTTCAAACTTGGCATTGTAAATTCCTTCGAGTTGAGAAATATCTTCTTTATCTTGAGCTCTCTTGCGCTTATCTTTGATGGCACGAGAGAATAACTTTTTGTTGATAACCACACCATGCAAAGATGGTGATGCTTTTAAAGATGCATCTTTCACATCTCCTGCCTTATCTCCAAAGATTGCGCGCAATAATTTTTCTTCTGGTGTTGGATCGCTCTCTCCTTTTGGAGTAATCTTTCCAATAAGGATATCGCCAGGTTTTACTTCCGCACCTATACGAATCATTCCATTTTCATCCAAATCTTTTGTAGCTTCTTCAGAAACATTCGGAATGTCATTGGTCAATTCTTCATTACCCAATTTGGTATCACGAACATCCAAAGAGTACTCATCAATGTGTATGGATGTAAATATGTCTTCACGCACTACCTTTTCAGAAATCACGATCGCATCCTCAAAGTTATACCCCTTCCAAGGCATAAAGGCCACTTTCATATTTCTACCCAAGGCCAACTCTCCTTTTTGGGTTGCATACCCCTCAGACAATACTTGTCCTTTAGAAACTTTATCTCCTTTCTTGACGATTGGCTTCAAGTTAATTGAGGTACCTTGATTCGTTTTTCTAAATTTCACCAAAGGATACGATTTAACATCGCTGTCAAAACTTACCTTCGCTTGATCTTCTGTTCGGTCGTATTTTATTACAATCTCCTTTGCATCTACATATTGTACGACTCCTTCTCCTTCTGCATTAATCAATACACGGGAATCCGATGCTACTTGTCTCTCCAATCCTGTTCCAACTATTGGAGCTTGAGGACGCAACAATGGTACGGCTTGACGCATCATATTGGATCCCATCAAGGCTCTATTCGCATCATCATGTTCCAAGAAAGGAATCAAAGATGCTGATATGGATGATATTTGATTTGGTGCAACATCCGTATAATGAATGTCTTTTGGATCCATTACTGGGAAGTCACCTTCCATACGAGCAATTACCTTGTCATGAAGAATTTTACCATCTTCATCGACTTTCACGGTTGCTTGCGCTATTAATTTCTCTTCTTCTTCTTCCGCACTTAAATAGATCGGAGTACTTTTAATATCTACAACACCATCTGTTACTTTCCTATATGGTGTTTCAATGAATCCCATTGAATTAACCTTTGCAAAAACAGAAAGGGAGGATATCAAACCAATGTTCGGTCCCTCTGGTGTCTCTATAGGACATAGACGTCCATAATGCGTATAGTGAACATCACGTACCTCAAATCCTGCTCTTTCTCTTGATAGACCTCCTGGTCCCAATGCAGATAGACGACGCTTGTGCGTAATCTCTGCCAAAGGATTGGTTTGATCCATAAATTGAGATAACTGATTCGTACCAAAGAAAGAATTGATTACTGAAGACAATGTCTTAGCGTTAATCAAATCTATTGGTGTAAAGACCTCGTTGTCACGAACGTTCATACGCTCACGAATAGTACGTGCCATACGGGCCAAACCAACTCCAAATTGTTGAGACAATTGCTCTCCTACCGTACGTACCCGACGGTTGGACAAGTGATCAATGTCATCTATCTCTGCTTTTGAGTTGATAAGCTCTATTAAATATTTTATGATGGTAATGATATCTTCCTTTGTAAGCACTTGCTTATCCATTCCAATGTCAAGTCCCAATTTCTTGTTCATTCTATAACGCCCTACTTCTCCCAAAGAGTAACGTTGGTCACTAAAGAACAACTTGTCTATGATACCTCGTGCTGTTTCCTCATCTGGCGGCTCAGCATTACGTAATTGTCTATAGATATGTTCTACCGCTTCTTTTTCTGAATTTGTTGGATCCTTTTGAAGCGTATTATGTATAATTGCGTAATCTCCTTGTTCTGCACTTTCTTTATGCAAAAGAATGGCTTTAACACCTACTTCAAGGATTTCCTCTATGTTTTCTTTGTCCAATACCGTATCACGATCAAGTATAATCTCATTACGTTCGATCGATACCACCTCTCCTGTATCCTCATCCACGAAATCCTCGTGCCATGTATTCAATACACGTGCTGCAAGTTTTCTTCCTAGGTATTTTTTCAGTCCTGATTTTGAAACTTTAACTTCTTCAGCCAAATCAAAAATTTCAAGAATGTCTTTATCTCGCTCAAATCCGATGGCTCTGAACAAGGTTGTCACTGGCAACTTCTTCTTTCTATCGATGTAAGCATACATCACTTGGTTGATGTCTGTGGCAAATTCAATCCAAGATCCTTTGAAAGGAATAACCCTTGCCGAATACAACTTTGTTCCATTGGCATGGAAAGACTGTCCAAAGAATACACCTGGAGACCTATGCAATTGAGAAACGACTACTCGTTCCGCACCATTGATACAAAAAGTACCGCTTGGTGTCATATAAGGTATTGTTCCTAAATACACATCTTGAACAATAGTTTCGAAATCCTCGTGTTCAGGGTCTGTACAATATAATTTTAACCTTGCTTTAAGCGGAACGCTATATGTAAGTCCTCTTTCAATACATTCTTCAATGGCATATCTTGGTGGATCTATAAAGTAATCTAGGAATTCTAAGACGAATTGATTACGTGTGTCTGTTATTGGAAAGTTTTCCATGAAGGTGTTGTACAACCCTTCATCACCTCTTTCTTCAGATTTTGTTTCTAATTGGAAAAAATCCTGAAAGGACTTTATTTGAATATCCATGAAATCCGGATATTCAGTTCTATTGACAATAGACGAGAAATTTAATCTTTCAGCTTGTGTTACTAACATCAATGGACGAAATTTTGATTAAAAAAAATATGATTGCATATAGCTTATCACTATATACGACAAATGGTCTAGGTCTTAGAGACTATTCTCCAGACCTAAACCTTTGTAATGTTTTAGAGTAAAGCTTACTTAAGCTCAACCTCTGCTCCAGCTTCTTCTAATGAAGTTTTCAAACCTTCTGCTTCATCTTTAGAAACACCTTCTTTGATTGCACTAGGTGCATCGTCAACTAATCCTTTAGCTTCTTTCAATCCTAATCCAGTTAATTCCTTAACCAATTTCACTACAGCCAACTTAGCGCTACCTGCGGCTTTAAGGATTACATCAAATTCAGTTTGCTCTTCAGCAGCGTCTCCACCACCTCCAGGTCCAGCTTGTACAACTGCAGCAGCAGCTGCAGGCTCGATACCGTACTCATCTTTTAGTATGTTTGCTAATTCGTTAACGTCTTTTACTGTAAGGTTAACTAATTGTTCTGCGAATTCTTTTAAATCTGCCATTTTCTATCGTTTTAATAATTTTGTAATTGTAATAATATATTTGTAATAAAGTGCGTACTCTTTAAATTATCCTTCTTTCTCGGATAATGTCTTGATGATACCTGCAAGTTTCCCTCCACTCGATTGAAGTGCAGAAATAACGTTTTTGGCAGGTGACTGCAACAATCCGATGATGTCTCCTATCAACTCTTCTCTAGACTTGATGTTGACTAACATATCCAATTGATCATCTCCAATGTATACAGCTTCCTCAATGAATGCTCCTTTCAACAAAGGCTTTTCAGATTTCTTGCGGAAGGCTTGAATAACTTTTGCTGGTGCATTACCAGTTTCAGAATACATTACGGATGTATTACCTTTAAGCGTTTTAGGCAAGTCTCCAAACTCCTTATCTGAAGCTTCCATTGCTTTTTCAAGCAATGTATTTTTAACTACTGCCAATTTCACGTTTGCTTTGAAACAAGCACGACGTAAAGCTGAAGTACTAACTGCATTCAATCCTGAGATATCTGCTAAATAAATATTAGCATTATCGGCTAACTGAGCAGTTAATTCTTCAATAACTTGTGATTTTTCTTCTCTTGTCATAATAATAAGTTATTTAACTACTAACCGATTTTAGTGTCAACCGCTATACTAGGACTCATAGTACTAGAGATGAAAATACTCTTTACATAAGTACCTTTTGCCGCAGTTGGCTTCAGTTTTATTAATGTTGTTAATAATTCGTTTGCATTACCTGCAATTTTATCAGCACTGAAAGATGCTTTTCCTATTGCTGCATGTACAATCCCTGTTTTATCAACTTTAAAGTCAATTTTACCAGCTTTCACTTCTGTTACTGCTTTTGCAACATCCATAGTCACTGTTCCTGTCTTAGGGTTAGGCATTAAACCACGAGGTCCCAATACACGTCCCAAAGGACCTAATTTTCCCATTACACTAGGCATGGTGATAATTACATCTACATCTGTCCAACCAGATTTGATTTTATCAAGATATTCTTGCAAACCAACATAGTCTGCACCTGCTGCCTTGGCTTCTTCTTCCTTGTCCGGAGTTACCAATGCCAATACCTTTACATCTTTACCAGTACCATGTGGAAGAGATACTACACCTCTTACCATTTGATTGGCTTTTCTTGGATCTACTCCAAGACGTACAGCGATATCCACTGAAGCATCAAATTTCGTATTGGTTATTTCTTTTACTAATGCTGAAGCTTCCTCCAAAGAATAAACCTTATCCTTTACGATTTTTGCTTGAGCTTCTTTTTGTTTCTTTGTTAATCTTGCCATTTTAAAATCTTTTTAGGTTAATTAGGTGCTTCACCACCTTTAACAGTTATACCCATAGATCTTGCTGTACCAGCAACCATTTTCATTGCAGAGTCGATAGTAAATGCATTCAAATCCGGCATTTTATCTTCTGCGATCGTTCTGATTTGATCCCAAGAAACTTTTGCTACTTTTTTCACGTGAGGTTCACCTGATCCTTTCTTCACCTTGGCCGCTTCTAATAATTGTACTGCAGCTGGAGGGGTCTTGATAACAAACTCGAAAGATTTGTCCTTGTAAACCGAGATAACAACTGGTAAAACCTTACCAGACTTATCTTGGGTTCTAGCGTTGAATTGCTTACAGAACTCCATGATGTTAACTCCAGCAGCACCTAAAGCGGGTCCAACCGGTGGCGACGGATTCGCAGCACCTCCCCTTACTTGTAACTTAACTACTTTACTTAATTCTTTTGCCATTTTTAATAATTTAGTTCGGTATCGATTTATCTTTGGAAGCATAAATCAATCCCATCTTTATTGTAACAATTATTATATCTTTTCTACTTGCATATAGCTTAGCTCCAATGGTGTCTTTCTTCCAAAGATCTTTACCATCACTTCAAGCTTGCGCTTTTCTTCGTTTATGTTTTCTATCGTTCCGTCAAAACCATTGAATGGTCCATCGATAACCTTGACTGTTTCGCCTTTGGTATAAGGGATGGCCACATTGGCATCCGTATCTACGGTCAACTCATCCACCTTACCTAACATCCTGTTAACTTCAGATTGTCTCAATGGCAATGGATCTCCTCCTTTCGTAGCTCCTAAAAAGCCAATTACATTTGTAATTGATTTAATTATATGTGGAATTTCTCCAGTTAAATTTGCCTTAATCATTATATAACCACTGAAATATACTTTTTCCTTGGTTATCTTTTTTCCATTACGGATTTGTACTACATTCTCTGTAGGAACCAATACCTGCTCAACATAATCTTGCAACCCCAATCGAGCAATCTCGTTCTCGATGTAAGTTTTGATTTTATTTTCTTGACCACTTACCGCCCTTACAACGTACCATTTTTTCTCACCTACTTCAGCCATAGAATCTTAAATTTTAATGTTAACCTCCTATTAATTCAAAATATCGGCTTATAACTTTACTGAAAACAGTATCTATACCCCATATAGCCAAAGAGAATATAATTGAAAATACAGCCACTAAAACAGTCAAACTTTGTGTTTCTGACCAAGGTGTCCAAGTCACATTGTTTTTCAATTCACCAAATGATTCTTTTATGTAATTTACTATTCCAGCCATTTATATTCTTTTTATAAGGATTAAAAAAAATCGATCCTCTATACTTTTAATTTAACGTCTGAAAAACAAAATCCAAATGCTTCATTTTTCATTAAGCACGGGTTGAGAGACTCGAACTCCCGACACCTGGTTTTGGAGACCAGTGCTCTACCAACTG
>JAHDHI010000082.1:3433-21158 GCA_020631395.1 Bizionia sp. | reverse complement strand
CATTGTAACACAACACGTCCGTTTGACTGATGGTGTAGACTGGTGTAGGATTGTCATCTATCGTTATCGTGGTATCTGCGGAACAGTTGTTGAAATCGAAGACGGTGATGTCATACGTGCCAGGTGTTGTAACAACGATTTCCGGGTGCGTTTGAAAAACCGTCGTACTATTTATAAAATAAAGATATGGAGGAGTACCTCCTACTGGATATATGGTAATCTCACCATCGGTACAGGTCAATGGAGTCGTGATTGCAGCTGTTGCAGTCAATAAAGGAAGCTCTATGATGGTTATGTCTTCACTATATGTACAACCATCTTCTGTTTCTACAGTTGCGGTGTATGTCCCAGGGTTCAAGTTTGCAAAAGTATAATCATTAGCCAAAATGGGGCCAACACTATTTACTAATGTCGTGCCTTGGTATATGCTGAAAAAATACTGAGGAAGCGCATCATTTGCAGCTAGCATTATGCTTCCCATACCTCCATTGCAAACCGGTTGCGTAACAGAGGTGGACACCGTAAAATCCCTTTCTCTGATTTGAATGTCTGGTATTGTGAAGACACAAGGGTTCGTTGGAGCACCAGTTTGTATGATGTAAACGGTATAGAAACCAGGAGTGTCTATGGAAAAGACGTTGCTCGTTTGATAAGGCCCTCCAATATTAAGGCTATACTCATAACCATTGGGGATGCCTCCAACCGTGATTTGTCCTGGCGTATCACAGATAATATCTTGTCCTATCGCAGTTGGATCCAATAAGTTTTGATATACATTGAAGTAAAAGACGCTAAAACACCCCCCAAGATAGTTTATGGTCAATTTGAATTGTCCAGCTGTATTTGCAGTGTAATTTGGCCCTGTGCCAACTTGATTCCATGTACATGTTCCGTCTTCATTGGCACAATCCGTATTGGGTACTGGAGGACAGCTGGTTTCATCCAATTGCTCCCAAATGATAGAAGCCGCGTCACTAATTCCTGTGTTGATTATTCTTTCATCATTAGCTCCACATAAGAATATGTTTGGCAGTTCTTTACCATCATTTGGGCAAATTGCAACTTCATCTGCATAGGGAATTACGGGATTGGTATTAGTGTTTCCATATAGAACAACTGTAATTTCTTCAACAATGGATATACAGTTTGATGGCGCTGTGTTTTGGACATAATAGATGCCTGTTTGAGTGGCTGTATAAGTTTGATTGGTTCCGATCACTGGAGTTCCCGTCGGGCTGGTCGACCATGAATAACCATCATATCCATCGGAAGCTGTCAAATCCACACTTGCACCACAAAGTATTTCTGTACGTTGAAAACTACAATTTGAGATGTCTACTAAAAAGTTGGTGGGACTAGGAGAACCTAAGCACTCGGTAACGGAAAAACTACCTTCTTCTTCAATAACGGTATCGTTAATAACACCTTGATAAGTTGCAAAAGCTTGATTTAGAATTTCATTTGAGCAGGCTTGACTTAAATCATAACAATTAGGAACTACTTGTACTGCCAAGCGTATAACGAAATTAGGATCATTGATTTCGACAGAACCATCTGGAATGTCAAATATAAGAGTTCTCGTTATGGGATCATAAGATTGTAATGTTGCTCCCCCGGCATTGCTTAAGTCAATGTCTGTTAAAGGATCAAAAATAATATTATCAGGAAGGATGTCTTTTATTGTGAATTGTGTAACGTTGTCGTTTCCAACGCTTTGATATGTTATCTCATAGAATAGATTTTGTCCCAACACAACATCTGTACCATTAATGTCATTGCCATCTACATCTGTTACAATTTTCGTAAGGTCTATTTCTGGTGTAATGATGTCTACGGCGAAGGCACTAAAGAAAATGAACAATGGGTCTGCTTGCCCTGGAGCCACTTGTATTGCGAAATCTGCAGAAAATTCATTGTTGCCAATATATTCAGGCTCTGCATTTTGGATTTCCAAAAAGCCAGTATCGTAACCTAAAGTGTTTGTGCCAAAAGGAGTTCTAGGATATGAAACTCCATTGATGTTTTCAATGACAGAACCAAAAAACTTATTGGCAGGTCTTAATGGAGTCGTGACTTCTTTTCCATTTATTTCTAATTTCGTAGCTCTTCTTGTTTTGTCTCCATCTAAAGTCGCATATGCGAACTGTAAATCGATGTTTCCTGATTGTGGTGTTGCAAAACCAGAAACTGGTACTATTTCTGCATGCCCATCATAAACGTGGCTAAAGCCATCAAAAGTGGTAAAAGATTTTGTGTTGAGATTTGGGTCTTCATAAATTACAAAAAGAGTCCAACCAGCTGTTAGCCCTGTAGAATTATTGAAACCTACACTTGAAGTTATATCTGCAACAGTATAAGCTCCTTCCAGATCAGGTAAACCTGACAATAATGTAGTAACATCGGCAAAGCAAGCATATGGTGTGTTTTCAGGCTCATTGGGTTCTGCAGCAATAGGATTAACAATGGCATCATGAATAATCTCACCAGTTATATCGTGATAAGTTGTACTTCCTGGTAATTTTAGTTTTACTTGATTAATATTTGTTCTATCCCCGCTTTGAAGCATGGCTCCCCAATACAAAGCAGCATATGCAACCCTATAACAAGTAGTTGGGCTACCATCTTCTTGTGGAGGGACTAAGAGATCTGCGCTACTCGAACTAAATGTTGAAGCATCACCGTCAATGTCAATGTATTGCATGGATATGTCCTGATTGTCTACAGTGTCATCATTAAAATCAAGATTGTCTTGGCCAAGAATATTATTTCCAATAACAAGCATGCTGCCTTTTATTTCTATGTTTTCCCTTATGGTAAAAGGATCAAAGGTTTGAGCAATACTGTTAAAGCCTGTTAGTAAAAATAAAGCATACAGAGTTAATTTGGAGAAAGTAGGTTTCTTCATTTTTCAAGTGTATTATTCCTTTTTCGATGTGGGGCATTAAAAAAGGAGATTTGGGATGTAAAATAGTTATATATTTTGCAAAATAATCATTTTATTTATAGAATCATTAAATAGTTGATTAAATAGTTGGTATTTGTTAATATTCTAATTCACAGGTGTTTGTTTTGCATTAATCTACTCCTTTATTCGCCTTATTGGATTTGTTTATGAGATTTTTGCGATATATTGATTGCGTCCCTTTTTAACTACATATCCACAATAGTAGAAACATTGTATAAATATAGACCTTGACTTAAATGTAATGGGGTTGACATCATGCAAGGAGGAAGTATATGTTTCGATGAAATAAATGAAGCAATCCGAATTTGTACAGAATGATTGCGCAATCTGGATTAATTCACACTTGGTTCTCACCTTTTTTAACATACGTGTTTTTACCCTAATCAATATAATAGTAATTATACCCATAGATGAATCTCACTCAGATTGTAAGTTTACAACCTAATTATTATATTAATTAAAAACCTTGAAAATTATGAGTACATCGGAGCAAGTTGATTTTGAAAAGACTTTGGAAGATTTAAAGAAGACCTTAGACAATTCTATTCCCAAACTCAATGAAATGGGAGTAGTCATTGCAGGTAATTCAATAGCATTGGGAGATGTTGGAGGAATGTCTGCAAGAAGAGCGGCCAACCCAATAAGTGTGGAATCTCATTGGTGGGGAGTTAACTTTGTTTTAAACGAAAAAGTGACGCAAGATTTAATCTCAGGGACAGAAGGAACTGGTGTCGTAAGTGGTTTTGTAGCTGCAGCATTGGGAGCTGCTGGTGTAATTACTGGAGGAGCAGCCACAATAATAGGGGCAGGCATAGCAGCCATATTTGCAGTTAAGATCGCTCAAATGAGAATCGTTAACAATGGTAAAGGTGTTCATTTCCCAATAACATGGCTACAATGGGCTGCATTGGTCGCAGCATTACCTGGTGGACCTGCAGCGATCTTGGCTGCTGGTGCAGTACTTTTGCATCCAATACCAAATAGATAATCAATGTCAAAAATGTGAAATATTGCATTTTACTAAGTTTCAAATATAATAGAAAGCAGTGTAAAGTATATTTTTACACTGCTTTTGTCGTTTGCTATTTTGCCAATGGACTTATGATCTCTACATTTTGAAAGGCGATGGCGCCACGTATTATTCCAGAGATAACATCTTGCATTGCTTCAATTATTTGCATTTTCAATTCACTCTTATGGTAAATGACACTGACCTCACGAGCAGGAGACGGCGAATTGAAGTAGTGGATGTTTTCTTTTGTTTTCTCACTTACATCCAAGGTGTGCAAATAGGGCAACAAGGTCATTCCCAATCCTTCATTGGATAGTTTCATCAAGGTTTCTATGCTGCCACTCTCCAATTGAAAAGCATCGTCGGTGTGATCCTTGAATGCCTTGCATAGGTTTATTACACCATCTCTGAAGCAATGTCCATCTTCAAGAAGCAACATGTCTTCAATGTCCAAGTCGGAAACATCAATTTTCTTCTTGTCGGAAAGCCTATGGTTTTTAGGAATGTAAGCTACAAATGGTTCAAAATACAGAACACGTTCCTTTATGTTTTCATTTTCCAAAGGCGTTGCAGCAATAGCTGCATCCAAATGGCCATCGTTTATTCTTGAAATGATTTCTTCCGTTGTCAATTCTTCGATTATGAGTTTTACCTTTGGATGTTTTTTTATGAAGGCCTTTAAAAACATTGGGAGTAGAGTAGGCATGATCGTTGGGATGATGCCCAACTTGAATTCACCACCTATAAACCCTTTTTGTTGGTCTACTATGTCTTGTATTCTATTGGATTCGTTAACTATGTTTCTTGCTTGGCTTACTATTTTTCGACCAACTTCCGTCAGTTCTATGGGTTTTTTGCTCCTGTCGAAGATTAAGATGTCCAATTGATCTTCCAATTTTTGAATTTGCATGCTTAAAGTTGGCTGGGTTACAAAGCATTTTGAAGCTGCCTTGGTGAAATTTTGATGCTCAGCTACAGCTAAAACATAGGATAATTGCGTAATTGTCATAATCTTATATAGTTTAAGACTATAAAAATATAAAAACCATCAATAAAACTTATGGTTTTTGTCATTTAATTATAAATTAAATTGGGTCTTCATTAAAAAAACAAATTAGTGATATGGAATGAAAAAATGGACGTATATGAAAAAAACCTTCAGTATGCATACTGAAGGTTTTAAATTAATGGGAGCAACACTTATCTTAGTTGCAATCTACGAAATCATCCGAAGTAAACCCTTCACATTCTGCTATGCAAGCATTAGGGAATGGTATGGTAAAAGGCTCTCCGTTTGGATCTAGCACTTCTACACATACTGGATCGGATCCATCATCCTCACAAGCACAATTCATAAGGTCTCCGAAACAATCTTCAATGAGAGCTGAAAATTCTTCTTCACTGTTTATAGTGGCTGTTTCTCCATTATCCAAAGTAACGGAAATAGGATATACAAAGTTAAAATGGTTAACGTCGTATACTGCCATGTCAAATTCTTCTTGAGAGTTTATGGTTATGGTTTCACCTTCGTCTGTGATGATGTCCAATGGGAAGTCCAATGTGAAACAACCGTTAACGTTACAACTGATGTCGTCTTCGCAATTTTCAACAAAATCGGCTTCTGTAAAACCATCGCATTCTGCAACACAGGCATTTGGATATGTTATGATGAAGGTCGATCCATCGATGTCTTCTATTTCCACGCAAACTGGGTCGTAATCACCTGTACATTCGCAAGGGTCTACCATGTCGAAACCACAATTTTCAACCAATGCAGCAAACTCTTCTTCATTGTTTATTGTCTGGACTTCTATTGTTCCCGTAGTTTCATTGTATACTTCTACGTCGAAAGGGAAACTGATGCCATCTATGTATAGATCTTCGGTAGAATTGATCAATACCTCTATTAATTCGTCCAAATCGTTCACTGTTACGACCGCACCAGTATTATAGGACAATTCAAGGGGGTAAACGAAGTCGAAACAAAAGTCAAAGATGATGTTGTTCGCTGGATTTTCATTGGAATTCAATGATCCGTCTTGATTCAGTTTGGATCTCAAAGCCTCTAAGGACTTTGTTATGGATGTACTTTCTTGCGTTGTTGACTCTATGTTGGCTGGCTCATCGTTAGAACAAGATGTAAAAACAAATGCCATTACGATAAGACAACAGACTAATTTTAAATACTTCATTTTTAAGTTTTTTTTGGGTTTATAATTTATTTTTTGCGATTAATCGTAACCTAAGACAATTGTGAATTGTAAAACCCTACCTTCCATATGTTTTTTTTTTTATTTAGCTTTGAACCCCCTTAAATCATAATTGTATCTATGATAAAAAAAATAAAACGAATATGTGAGCCTCGTACCTTTGAATCAATATATGTCGAATATGCTAAAGACCTTAGACGTTTTATCTTTTTTAAAACACAAGATCTCGACGAGGCGGAAGACATAATGCAAGAGACATTCATAAAACTTTGGGACAATTGCAAAAATGTAGATTATGGGAAGGTTAAAAGTTATTTGTATGCCGTAGCTACAAATTTGTTTCTAAACATAAAGAAGCATGAGAAAGTGGTTCGCAACTATCAAAAGAAATTTGTGAATGTGAGCACAAGTGAATCTCCGGAGTTTGTTTTTTTGGAAAAGGAGTTTTTGCAAAAAATAGAGGATACCATAGAAGCATTGCCAAGCAAGCAAAGAGAAGTGTTTTTATTGAATAGGATGGAAGGGAAGACTTATAAGGAAGTTTCAGAAATACTCGGTATTTCTGTAAAAGCCGTAGAGAAGAGAATGCACAATGCACTTCTGGTGATGAGAACGGAAATAGGAAAAGTCTAATTTAATTTTTTTAAGATGACAAAGTAGGGTTTTTCCGTTTACGATTGTCTTTATATATACGATTATGGAAGAGAACGATTTAAATAGAATCAACGAAAACTATTTGGCTAGCTGGTTGGAAGGTAGTCTGACCGATGACGAACTGAGGAATCTGGTTTCTAAAACAGAATTCGAATCCTATAAGAAACTGAAAAGAGGAATTGAAGTGTATGGGAAACTAGAAAAGCCCATAGATGTCTCTTTCGAGCAGATTAAGAATAGAATTGAAAACAATAAGAAGGTGCGCAAAATCAATAGAAACTGGTATGTTTCCATTGCTGCTTCCATTATTTTGTTCGTCGGTCTATATGGTATTTTAGGAGATGATTCCGTTTTGGAGCAATCAAATTTTGGAGAACAACGCACCATAACCTTGCTGGATGGTTCCGAAGTGATATTGAATTCGAAATCTGAAATAACATACAAATCCAAACAGTGGAAAAAGAACAGGGAGTTGTTCCTGAAGGGAGAAGCCTATTTCAAGGTGAAAAAAGGAAGCAAATTTACTGTAAATACCAACAACGGTTCAGTTAGGGTGTTGGGGACTCAATTCAACGTGAATTCGAAAAAAGACTACTTTGAAGTTGTTTGCTTTGAAGGAAAAGTGAGTGTTAGCACCACGGACAAAGATGCGATGGTATTGAAACCAAATCAAAACATTAGAAAAATTAATGGCAATCCCATAGAGAAATGGATAACCAAAGTTGAAAAACCAAGTTGGATGTATGGAGAAAGTACATTCAGGAGTGTACCTGTAAGATATGTGATCACAGCTTTGGAAGAACACTACAATGTGAAAATTGACGATTCCAAAATTGATGATTCTGTAATATACTCAGGTAGTTTTACACATGGTAATTTAAAGACAGCATTGAAAACCGTATTTGAAACATTGAACATGAAATATGCGGTAAAAGAAGATGATGGCATTGAACTGAATGCGAATTAATGAAAGTGATTATAAGCTTTATTATTATTTTCTCCCCTTTAGTAGCCTTTTCGCAAGAAGAGGCTGCTTTTTATATGGGGTTTGAGGATGAATCGATCAAAGAGGTTTTTGCTACCATAGAAGCAAAATTCGATGTGCGTTTTTCATTCAAAGACAGCAGTTTGGATGGAAAGCACATTACCTTGAAAAGAAAAAGGAGTACGTTAAAGGAAATTTTAAATGCAATTTCGTTGCAAGTAGGTTTAGAGTTCAATGTCGTAGATAAAAGATATGTCATAGTTACACCAGAACCTGTGCATAAAACACAAGAGATCTATAGTGTACAATTGGATAAAGTGATATTGAATGGCTATTTGACCAAAGGCATTTCCAAAAATAAAGATGCATCGTTTCAGATAACCCCAAAAGGACTAGGAATATTGGCGGGTCTCACAGAGCCGGACGTATTGGAAAGCATTCAGCAATTACCGGGAGTTGTCAGCCCAAACGAAACCGCTTCCGGTCTTATAGTGAGAGGTGGAACTTCAGATCAAAACAGAATGATTTGGGATGGTATAAACATATATCACAAAGGACATTTGTTCGGAATGATTTCACCATTCAATCCCAACGTGACAAATAGTGTGACATTCATTAACAAAGGAACCCATCCTCGGTTTGGAGAACGCACGTCGAGTGTCATCGACATGGAATCCAATGCAGAGGTAAGTGAAAGCATAAAAGGAGAGTTTGGTGTTAGCGGGATTAGTGCCGATGTGCTTTTGGAAATCCCGCTTATAAAGAACAAACTTAGCATTCAAGGAGCTTTAAGACGTAGTTATGCAGAATTGTACCAGACACATACAATCGATCAATTAGCAAAAAAAGTGTTTCAAAGCACAAAGATAAAGGCCGTCGACAATGCCGAAAACACGTTTGACTTCTTGGATTACAACTTAAGGCTCAATTACAAGCTCAACGATGTCAATAGCTTTTACCTTAGTACGATAAGCATCAACAACAATTTGGACTACCTCGTTGAGAACGAAGAGAGTACGAAAAGTTTCAATGATGTTCTAAGCATCGAAAATTCTGGTTATGGTCTTGGGTGGAATACGGCATGGTCTTCAAAAACAAGACAAACGACCAAGGCATATTTCTCAGAGTATAGATTGTCTTACAACTTCGTCACCGAAGAGGATGGCGAGCAAACATCGAATTTTGACAAGCGCAACATTATTTTTGATTCTGGCCTGTCTACTGAAATCGAAATTGATTTTTCTAAAGACAATTTGATGACATTGGGGTATCAATATGTTTTAAAAGATGTCAGTTATGCTTTTTTGAATACTACGAACTTGTCATTTATTTTGGATTCCGATCAAAATCTCGTAGAGACTCACAATGCCTATGGGAATTTCGATTATAAGAATTCAAAGTGGTTTGACGTTACATTGGGTTTGAGAGCCAATTATTTCAAAGGGTTGAATGCATTCAAGTTAGAACCACGTTTGTTAATATACAAGCCCATATTCGACAATATGAAATTGCAGGTCTCTTGGGAGATGAAACATCAAATTATTCATGAGATCGATGAGACGGTCTTAAGTGATCTTGCATTGGAAAATAGGCTTTGGCGTTTGGCCGATGGAGATGCGTTTCCAATAATAGGTAGCAATCAGCTATCGGTGGGGTTTATTTACAATGCCAATGGTTGGAGTGTCGATTTGGATCATTATTACAAGAACATCAATAACATCACAGCTTTGTCCTTGGGATTTTTGAACCCGGAAAATGCTAGTTTTAACGTTGGCAAGCAAAAAGTAATAGGACTTGATTTCTTTTTGAAAAAGGAATGGAACTCACTTGGAGCATGGTTTAGTTATTCGTTCAATGATTCTAAAAGTAAATATGAACTCTTGAACAATGACAAATATTTTAGATCCAATACCAATGTGAGGCACGCATTTTCAACATCTGTTTCTTACAAGCTCAACCAGTTTCAAATGGCTCTTGGTTGGAAATGGCGAACTGGAAAGCCATATACGGGAGGAACTCAAATGGGTGATGACTTTGAGTTCGATGATGAGGTCAACTCAAAGAGATTGCCTAATTATCATCGTTTGGATTTTTCTTCGACTTATAATTTCAATTTTTCCAAAAAGAGTGGGTTAAAAGGAAAAATGGGGTTTTCCATAAGAAATGCATACAATAAGAAAAATTTCATAAATAGGGAATATTTTGGAAACAACGATTTGAATGGTGAAATTAGAGTAGTCGACAAATACTCGCTAGGCATAACTCCCAATGTTTTGTTTAGGCTGTATTGGTGAAATGGAGCTTATGAAGTTTTAACTCACAAGCTCGATTTCAAAAGGGATTGGGTTAGAATCTAATCTTTAAATTCAAATCTTCCGTGGCAACCTCGAATTTTGCATCTGTAAATTGCGGAGGGCCATAACTCATTGGGTTGTTGGACATCCCATAGCTTTCCTTGGGCATTCCATTGTCTTCAAAATCCATTCTGTTGTTCTCGTTCTCATCGTGCAAGGTCATGATGGCGTATTCTCCGGGTACAACGTCTTTGAAAGTTACCGTAACCTTTCCGTCCACTATCTTGCTTTCGGCATTCTGCAATCCTTTGCCCTTCATGAAGGTGTCTTTGCTATGTAGCGATACGAGTACCTTCCCAGCATTGTTCTTTACATTGTCAATGGTAACGACAATGGAGATGGATCCTGTTTCATTGCTCTGACTAAAACCCAATATGCTGAAAAATGCAAAGGCGAGACCTAGCAATGACATTTTGATGGTAATTGAATTGTTGGTTGTAGATGTATTCATGATTTTAATGTGTTATTGGTTAATGATGAAACAAAGATTATCCAAAATAGGAGAGAATACCAATGATAGATGCTGAACTGTAATTTTTTACGGATGAGTCGTTTAAATTGGTTGGAGCTTTAAAGAATCGATATGGGGAAGCATACTCTCTTGTGAAGTCAATATCGGTAGAAATGGGGCAATGTTATGGTCAATGATTGAATTGTTGTTGATTTGGCATTGAAAAAGAAGGAGGGCATTATATAATTTGTGGATACATCTAATGAAAGTATCGTAAAGGATACATTGGTTCCCTCCAAGCGAATGATTTTTTGTTCAAAATGTATGTTGTTTATTTTTCAAAAAGACATATGCTTATTCTTCACTATCGTCTTGACGTGACTCTTCAAATTTGGTGTACATTTCTTGGGCAATGGTTAATGGATTGTCATAAGGAGCCATCTTGGACACTCCTGGGGTCATTATCCACTCTTCTTCCCAAGCTCTCATGTTTTGCTTCTTCTCTTCAGATTCATCTTTGTGGTAGCCAACCCATCTCGGGATGTAATAGTCACGAATCAATCCACTCCAAACTCTTCCGGAATAGTCGTTTACGGGGTCTCCTCCCCAAGTCGTGATCAATCTTTTAGCATTGGATTCGTAATACGATTTCTCTTCAGGAGTATCTCCCCATTTTCGAGCAAAGTCCACCCATTTTTCCAAGTTGTGATTGGGGTGAGAAGCCAATAACCTATCCATTGTCGCAAGTGTATCCATCATTTCATCGAGATTTACAGCTTCTCCCTTTTCTTTGGCATCTATGAAATCCAAAAGCTGTCTATCTACTTCCAAGCCTAGATATTGTACCGTCATTTCTATGGCATCCAAAACATATAGCTGGCTTTCTTCAAGTTGAGGAGCGCAACTTAGGAATGCTCCAACTGCTTCTCTGAATTCTGCTGATTCGTGTACGGTGGCGTGATCTTCCACGCCTTCTGGTTTGGAGTAGGGTCTAAATTGATAGCGATGCATGGGGTGATCGGTAAAAGAGCCAAAAGCAGACTGATTCAGCAAACCGAATGCCTTCTTCATGTTTTTGGGATAGGCTCCATAGCGTTGCTTCGAATAGTCTTCAATCCATTTGTCAATGTCTATCTTCTTTGTTTCCCATGCGACATCGGACAGCAGTTCATAAATAATTTCATTGTTCTCTATGCCTTCTGGAGCAAAACCAAAGCCTACCAAATTCTTTTTGTTGTCATAGTCAAGCGCATCGAACGGAATGGTAGCATAGGTCTCCAAGTTTCCATTCAAAGGCACCTTTCCGCCCATGTTGGGTATGAAGGAGTATATCCATTTCTTGCCAAAGAAACCATCGTACATCTTCCAGGATGGTTGTATTTTCCAAAAGAGGTGATTGTACTCGTTGGCAAGATCCAAGATCAACAATTTGTCATCAGGTACTTTGGATACCAATGCACCCAATCGTTCGGGAGTCCAAAAGCGTTTGCCATCCTTGCCTCTGTGATAAGGGAAAGTCCAACCTTGCATGACCCAAGTAGCTTTGGGGTTTGCAGCTTTTATGGATTGGTATGCCGAGGCACCATATCCTGCCAATTCCTTCAAGGCTTCCTCATGGTTTTCGGAGAGGGGAGCGTCCATTTCATTGAAGCTGTCTGCCAGATAGTACTCTCCCTTTCCAAATTCCTTTTCCCATTCTTGAATGTATAGCGTTCCGATTTCCGTGAACAATTCACTGTTTGGAGACAGTATGAATCCATTGTTTTCCAGTGGCAATCCGCCTCCCCATCCCAATTCCCTAACTTCAGCATCGGGGTGCAATCTTTTGATGCCTTTGGGGACAAAGCCTGCAAATGCGTGTATGATGGGTGTCATTTTCAGCTGCCTCATCCTATCCATCATTTGATGCGTTAGCGTTATTTGCTTTTCGAAATAGGATTGCGGTACTGGACCATCCCATCCATTCAAATTGCCCATCCTATTCCAAGGGAAATGGGCAGGGCCAGAAAAATAGTGATTGATTTCAGCTTCAGTTAGGCCCAGTTTTTCAAAGACCTTGTATAGGATGGCTTCGTGTGCACCTCCTATCAAGGGCATGTTTATGCCGTGGATGGCCATCCAATCTATTTCCTTTTCCCAACGCTCCCAATCCCAATATGCTGTGGTATAGCCGTGTGTTACGACATTGAAGTAGTATCTGAATTGAAATGGTGTTTCTACTTCTTTGTCTACTGCGGGAAGTGTTTCGGGAACATTGATTTTAGAACCAGACCAACTGATGATGCCATTGCATTTGTTTTTGATGTAATCGTAAGTGCCTCTGCACAATGCTATTGGTGTATTGGCGGTTACCTTGATTTGGTCTCCTTCTTTTTTTAATGTATAACGATCCAATTTGGATGCGTCTGGATTCAATTCGAATTTAAAGCGCTTTAGGTTTTCTGCACCAATGTTCCTGTTTAGAATGGCAATGGCTGCTTGTTTGCCATCGTCTGAATTGTTTTCGGAGCTGCTTGGTTGGTTGCAGGACAATAGTAGCGAGGCGAGCAATAAAAATAGAAACTTCATCAATTGTTTGTTTTAAGGGGTGCTAACAGTGTTACCTACAAATCTAGTAGAATTCTCATGAACTTAAAATCATTTAGAGAAAAATAAGTTTATGTGATGTTTAATTTCTGTGAAAAAGACTTTGGTTCTATGTAAAATATAGAGGGTAATCAAATTTTCAGCTTGCCAGACCAATGCCATGCGATAAAATGCATTATTGACCATATGTAGTTTCAATGCCAATGGATATTATTTTGGCATTCTCCGGATAATCGATTTTAAAGGAGTATCTTTCGCAAAGTATTATTTATCTGTTGATATTAATTATCTTTTCGCACTACTTCCGCGAATTTCTAAGGCTTTCTTCTATGAGTCTTTCTTTTGATTAATGAAACTCTAGTGGCCAAATTAATGCCTGATTGCTAGCAAGTAACCATATAATAGTGATTTTAATCTTACGTTTTGCTAATGTCATTACTCAGCAATTCGTTTCAATTCAAAAAAAGATGAGTTTTTTTAAAATGGGTGTTATTGGCACTTCAAAAAAAGAAGATGAAAGGCGTGTTCCCATTCATCCAGAACATTTAAAAAGGCTTCCAGAGGAGGTTCGCAGACAACTTGTTTTTGAAAAAGGCTATGGTACGCCTTTCCATGTCGAAGACGAAGAAATTAGAGATTTGACTGGAGGAATAGCAACACGAAGTGAAATATTATCTGATATTGGCTCTGCCATTATTGCCAAACCCATTTTATCTGATCTAGAAGATCTAAAAGATGGAGGTACCATTTGGGGGTATCCTCATTGTGCCCAACAAATGAAAATTACACAAACAGCCATAAATAAAAAGTTGACCTTGATTGCTTTTGAAGACATGTACGTATGGCATCCCAACGGACAAATGGGAAGACATACCTTTTATAAAAACAATGAAATGGCTGGATATAGTGCGGTGATACATGCACTTCAATTAAAGGGCATAGATGGTCATTATGGAAACCAACGAAAGGTAATCATCTTTAGTTTTGGCGCTGTAAGCAGAGGAGCCATTTATGCTTTGAAAGCACATGGTTTCAGAGACATTACGATCTGTATTCAAAGACCAGATCATGAGGTTAGAGAAGAAGTGTTGGATGTGCACTATACTAGAGTTCGAAAAGGAAGTGAGAACGAGCCTCGATTGATTGTTGTTGAACACGATGGTTCCGAACGACCGTTGTTGGATTTAATAAATGAATCTGAAATAATAATTAATGGTACGTATCAGGATACAGACAATCCAATTGATTATGTAATAGAAGAGGAAAAATCCATACTTAGACCTGGTACGCTAATCATAGATGTGAGTTGTGATGAAGGTATGGGATTTTATTTTGCAAAACCCACTACTTTTAAAAACCCCATCATCTCAATAGATGAAATTGATTATTATGCCGTAGACCATACACCAAGTTATTTTTGGGAAAGTGCTTCCAGATCCATTTCTGCCGCATTGATTGTACATCTGCCATCTGTTATATATGGTCGCGAAAGTTGGAATGAAAACAAGACCATTAAAAATGCTGTAAACATAGATGAAGGGGTAATAGTAAAAGACTCCATTCTGAGATTCCAGAACCGAAACAAGGACTATCCTCATGAAATAAATGAGTTAGAGTCCAAATAGATAGGCGTATTAGATTTTTTTTTCCACATAAGTGAGAAGGGGCTGTAGGCAACATGCTTACCCCTACACACGAAAGAAAAACCAATAGATGACAACGGACATACATATAAACAAGCCAGTACCCATAGTGTCAGGAAAACAGTTGGAACTGTTTAATCACATTACGGATGTCAAGCTTGCGATTAAAGCATTGGAAGCTGGCAAACCTGTATTGATAACAGCATTTTACAGTAATGGATTGTTACTTGTCAAGGCGTTGCAGACACATCTTAAAAGAAAGTTTCCTAACAAGTCTTTTCAGGAGCAGCGCGAGTATCGGTCAGAATTCCATAAGTTGTCAAATCTTATTTTGATGGAAATTGTAGATCATAAATTGATAACGAAAAAATCACCTTCTATTGGTTGGTTAAAAAAGTTGTATCCAGAAACTAGCGATTTTCTATTGCCCTTTACTCAAGTACAAGGACTAAATAGTTCTTGGCAGTGGTATCAAAATGGGATTTCCATTCCTGTATTGCGAAATAAAGTACATCCATATTACGGCACTTATTTCCCTACTCGTTTTGATCATTTAATACTTTTAGATAATTGGTTAAAACGTTATGTGGGACCTAAAAAATCTGCAATGGATGTTGGAATTGGTTGTGGCGTACTTTCTTTTCAAATGATAAAGCATGGTTTTCAGAAGGTTTTTGGAACTGACATAAACCCCAATGCGATTGTTGGATTAACAGAATTCATGGGAGATACAAAGTTGTCCAGAAAGATAGAATTGGATTTTGGACATCTTTTTGGCAAATGGGAAAAGCAGACGGAATTAATTGTTTTCAACCCACCTTGGTTACCAAAATCTCATAATCTGGATAGAAATGACAAAGCTATTTATTACAGTGAAAATCTATTCCCTGATTTTTTTGCAGAAGCAAAAAAAAGACTGTTGCCCGAAGGAAGACTTGTAATCATGTTCTCGAATTTAGCCCAAATAACCAATGTGACACAGGAACATCCGATAGAGGAAGAACTTCATGGAGGTGGGCGGTTTAAATTGGAGAAATGTTTGAGAAAAGGAGTGAAAGCGGCTTCGGATAAAACAAGTCGAGACCTGCATTGGCGTTCTTCTGAACAAGTAGAGCTTTGGGTGCTGACAAATAAGTGATTTTTTTAGCACAATCAAAGAACCATTATGTTTGGAAAAGAATAGTTTGGACTTTTACATGAATTGTTGAAGATAATGGCATTGTATGACGTGGCGTGTAAAAAGACGCTAACTTTTCGGTTAATCACAGAGCCAAATTATAAAACTTGACGGTCTTTTTAAATAAGAACCTCTCGAAAAGTCTATGTTAGCTGAGCCTTATACAGGTTGTAGCTAGTTGTTTTGTCTTTCCAACTCTTCCCTCAATATACCATAACTAATCGAATCGAAATATTTCCCATTTACAATTCTAGCCTTTCGGTATTCAGCCTCTTTTTGCACTCCTAGCTTTTTAGCCAATTCAATCATTCCAGTATTCCCGACCAAGTTGAAATTTCTAGTCTTATAATTTCTTTTAAATAATTAAAATACATGAAATTGATTATGCACGGTTTGTTGTGGTGCGTTTTTAGTCAAGATATAGTAGGATGAAAACCTTGTTGGAGAAGCTTATATGGAGCTCGTTTTTTATTGATTGCTGACTTATGCAGCTACCGTTGTTGTAGTCCGTTTATTTTTTTGCTCCATATTTTACCGCTGTTTTAGAATCAAAGAACACCGAAATATGGTCAGCCATTCCACTTGCTTGTCCATCTGGTCTTATTTCTGTTGCTGAGACAATTACGTCTAATCCGTTCTCAAAATTTATTTCAATGTCTTGAGGAAAATACGTTTTTTTAAGTTTCCCATAGGTCGTTACATAGTTCCAATATGATTTGACATCTTGTATTTTCTGTCCAATTCTATTGGCCCAATAGTCGGACTTCGAAACATTATGACATTTAATTTTAGATTCAGGATTCAATTCTTTTTTTATCTTTCCTTTTTTGAACTTCAAGTCATATTGGAAATATTGAGAATCCCATATCATATAATAAGTCTCTCCATCATCTGTTTCAAGTTGAAGTCCATAATCTAAAGAGTGATGATCTAGCAATTCAAAAGTTGGTTCGCCATAGTCGATTTCAAAATAATTTACTTCCTTAATTGCCTTGCCAATTAGTTCGCAGAGCAGCGTTTTATATTTTTCTATTTCAGTATTTAGATTCATTTTCTTATTGGCTACAACTTGTCTCGTATAAAAATAGTAGTGATTTTAAGACCACAAGATCTCGATTTCCATGTTAAAAACATAGAAAAGAAATGGACGTCACCACTTCATAATTGGGGTTAGCCCCTAGAGAATTGAACCATCAGACAGAGTTTATTTATAGACCCTCAGTTACGGGTTAATATGCGTTAATTTTCGGTTCAGCACAGATGTTAGCAATTTCGAGTAGATTCGAACGTAGTCGAATCCGCCATAATTGCGGTTATACATTTGTTGTAAGCAGTTTTAATTCATTCCAAAAGTTTTCATTTCATCATTTTCTATTGTTAAAACAATGATTTCCCATTCAGCACTTAGGTTTCCGGATTTATTTTCAACGCTTAATTTCAATTCTTCGCTATCTTTTTTTGATTTGAAAATAAAATTCCCCTCATTTCCAACAAATTTAAATTCGTGAGGTGTCTTTATTCCTTTTGTAATTATCCCATTTTGTACCATATCAAATTCAATTGGTTTTTCAGAGGTGATTTTAATTGTTCTTTGATTGTCAAAATTTGAATTAGTAAATGAAAATGTAATAGCAATTGCTATAATTCCGATTACAGATAAAATTGCTTTTTTCATAATTTTTAGTTTT
>JAHDHI010000082.1:0-3333 GCA_020631395.1 Bizionia sp. | reverse complement strand
ATAATAGTTTATCAAAAACATTGAACTAAGATATATCCAAAACATTGAAAACAAAATATGTATTGAGGTTTCAAGCTTTTTACCTTTCCAAAGGTCTGTTGAATATCCAAAGAATTGCATGAAAAGTCGAACAGTCCAGAATATTCCAAGTCCGAGAGATACTTTTTTTCCAAGATTAGTTTCAATTAGTTCGTTAGATGACGTCAAACAAAGCATACCCATAAGAAATACGGTAAGCGCAATAAAAAACGTATGTACAGTCATCATTTGACGATTTATCAAACTCAAGGACTTAAGCTCTTTGTTCCAGTTAAAATACTTCGGAAAGACAATATGAACCAATGCCAAAGCAATTAAAAGGATCCCAATTATATTTATATGAATTTGCATTTATGGACAGCTATTAAAGATTGACATAAAAGGCGTGAACTTTTGTTCAGTAAATGTTGTGAAACCAGCATTCTTAAAAGCATTTCTCCATGTTCTCTTTGAAAAGAAATGAGTAAATCCAACTGAAAATGCCACAAAGTTTGGGAAATCTCTGAGATGCTCAATCATTATCACGTTAGCATTTGCTTTGCAAACGCGGTGACATTCTTTTAAAAACTGAATTTTTTCTTTTTGAGAACGAATTTCGTGTGCAGCTGAAAGTAAAAAAATCAAATCGACTGAATTGTCTTTCAATGGAATCGTGTTTGAAATAATTTGTTGTGTGTTTGGGTAAACTAAACTCACTTTTCTTGCTCTTACAATAGCTGGCTCCGTATGTTTCTCTGCATTGTAAAAATCAAATACTTTTAAATTGGATTTAGGAAAATGATTTTTGATTATAAAGCTTGTTTCATCAAAACCGGCATTAATATTTAAAACTTGTTTGTCTTCGGAATCGGTCAGGCTAAAATTTTTCAACCAGTTGAATTTATAATAGCCCGAAAAATCATATACATAAGCAGAAATAATTAAAGGCATTGTTAAACCATATAAGAAAGCCAAAATAACAATCCAAAACAATGAATTTGACCAACTAAATACTAAACGGCTTATAATTATTATAGTTAACGCAATTAAGCCAAATACATAAAAGTGCCTATTAAAGCTTAAAATATTTAATACTCCTTGAAATTTTCGTCTCTTTATTTCCATAATTCAATTTTGCCTTTTTTCCATTTATAAGGTATGTTTCTAATTACAAAGGCATTTGCCAGTATAGGGTTTTGAAGCTTTATCGTATGCAAGAATTCAAATTTGTAGCCAATCACTTTTACAGGGCTAGGCTTCCAGTTTTGCCTTACTCCTTCAATGATTAAAACTTCTTTGGTTTCTTTATTGTAGGTAAAAGTAAAAGGTAATGGTCCTGCATATCTTCTTGCTTCTTTCCAGTTGGCAAATGGAGAGTTTTCCGGTAAAGAAACTTCTTGTTCTGCTTGGTCTAATACAAGCCTAAAGTTTGATTTAATTGAAAATAATTCTTTTGTTCTGCCTTTTTCAAATTGGTTAATGTCTGTTGTGGTATAGTTGTAATGTGTAAATATGTTGCCCATGAATTCCATTTTCTTTTTGTCAGTTTCAGATTTTAAAATGTACAAACCACGTAGGCTTTTCCCAGCATTTGAAGTGTAACGAACAAAAACACGATAACCAATTAAAAAAAAGTTGTTGCCCATAAATTTAGGAAATCCTTTTGGTCTTAATTCTTTTGTTTGAACCATCGCAACTGCCACAAAAGCCCATTTGTCTTGAAATGTATCAAGTTGTAAGCATTCGGGGATTAGATTTTGTAGTTGCTCTTTTGGTACGGCAAAAGTTAAAACTGTTGAGCTTTCAAAAAATGATTCTACAGCAAAAGGGTGATTTTTTAGGAATGAAAGCATATCAAGTCTGTTGAGTTGTTTTTTTCTTCAAATAAAATTCGTTGAAATATACGACCAGTATGAATAGAAAGGCAAACAAAGAATTTAATTTTCCCCAAAGCAATAGGTCTGGGACGAGAATAAACTCCAAAGTGTTCATTAATCCAACTATTCCGATTTGAGCTATTGCATTTAATCTTGATTTGAATTTACTTAAAACCCAAATAGCCATTAAGATTTCTGACAGTCCAATTAAAATTGTTAAAGCTTTAGAATAATCATCTCCTAAAATTTGGGCAACAATTTGTTCGTGTCTAGGTACCAAGTCTAACACTTTGCAAAATAGTCCGTTTACAATCCAAACTGTTGCAATGCAAAAGGTCAGGATTTTGTAAAGTTTTCTAATTTTCATTGTTTAGTAGGATTTTTTTACCTTGTAAGGTAACGATTCGGTTAGTATGGGATTAAATTAGCATTTAATTTCCGATTAAGTTATTAGTTGAAAATTTTTGTTTTCTCTTTTCATTTATAAGTCTAAATCAAAAGGCTTGGTTGGCCTGATTTAAAAGTTTGAAACTTTAGGTCAAGTACCAAAAGCCTTATTAACCATAAGGGTGTTAGCTAGCGTTTTAACTTGAAAGATGTTAATTTTACAATGCTAAAACTGTTAAAGGAAGTTTTGGATTTAGAATTCTTTCAATAATCATTCATATAGTTTTTTCTGTCCTCAATCTCTTGGTCGGATAAAAATTCTTTTTGTAATTTATCCAAACCCTCATTCATAAGAGCATCATATGCTTTATTAATCCAATTTTCAAAATCTTTGTCTTCAAATACATATATTCTTAAATCTCCCAAAATTAAAGTATGTCCATTAACTCCGATCCATTTTCTTGGGTTAATATTAATATCAAATCTCTTTTTAAATTTCTTCTCTTTTTCTTCAGAACATTTAATTTTTTTACTCATTATTTTTAATTTATTTAGTGTTCGTTAGCGTGTTTCTGTGTGGTTTCTTAATCTGAGAATCCTCAAAGATTCTCAGATTAAGAAACCAAGATAATGAAAGTGCGAGGGATTTTCGATTAGAAAATTCAAAAGCAATGTAAGTTTCCAATACTTTTTTGCAATTTTTGGCGTAGCGTTCGCATTAGCAAATTGCAAATGTGTATGGTTTATGCGTTAGCTATAATTTCTCGTATTAAATTTTCTATTTTCTTATTGCTAAATTGCTTTCTGAATTTAATCTTAATTGTATCTCCAAAGAACTTTTCTGCGTGTCTTATTTTCTGCTTTTCCTCATTTCTCAAACTTTCTTCTGCTGTGTTTTTTGTTTCTACAACAAAGTATAGTTTTTTCGATTTGTCCTCATAATTCAAAACATAAGCAAAATCAGGCGAATAGCTTTTCCCTCCCGCAACAGGAATTTTTATTGAGTTTTTTGGGATTTTAGAGAAAACAACTACTTCTTTCAAGTTTTGTT
>JAHDHI010000081.1 GCA_020631395.1 Bizionia sp. | reverse complement strand
TGCGTAAGATATATTCTGTTTTAGTTGTTTTTTTTCTTCTACTTTCTTGTGATGATGGAGACATAATCACTGTTCAACTTGAATTTGGCGATACTTTCGAAACTTGTGGAGAATTAGTAGTCTATAAGACGAAAACAGATCCTGACGAATCTCTTTCCTTGCAAATTACAAAAACTCCTGCAGTCACGTTGGAGAGTCTCTTGGAAACCGAAATAGACCCCGCCAATCCTTTGTTCGTCAATTTGGTAGAGGCAACTCCTCAATTCAGTGGTAGTGAAACCTCATTCAATTATAGAACCTATGGCTCTACAATTCCAAACAATTTATTTTGCAATGATGTTCCCCCTGCAAACCTCAATATCACTCAAGATTATGTTTCGAATGGAGTGAATGCAGAGTTCTTGATTACTTTGATCGAGGATGATGGAGATGGCATACCTGCAGAACTTGAAGATATAAACAACAATGGTGATTTGGACGATGATGATACGGATGGAGATGGCTTACCAAACTATTTGGACGATGACGATGATGGTGACAATGTAAAGACCTCCACTGAGAACCCCAATTATTCCATTACAGATGGTTTGGCAAATGCACAAGACACGGATTCTGATGGAACCCCAGATTATTTGGACGATGACGATGATGATGACATGGTGTTGACCCGTGACGAGGAAAATGATTCGGAGGATCAAAATCCCACAAATGACATTACCAACAATAGCATTGGTCCGGATTATCTAAATAGCGAAGTGAATAATACGATTCCTGCAACGGCATATAGGATACATACCATTTCTCAGTCCTTCAACGTGCAATTGCAGCTATCCAACATCAACATAGGCATCTTGTCCCAAGATACGATGGATTTTGGAAGCTTGGAGGGTGGATCGAGTACATCCCGACAAATAACGCCTACTTTTCCTTAGTTGTTGAGCTTTGCATTTTGAAAGATGTAGACCTCTGTGGCTCCCAATCCATATTTTTTGTAATCGGCGTCGTAGAACTTTATATTGTCGTAACGACCAAAAAGGTATTCCAGTTCCAGTTTCAAGGTTCCTTCACCTACACCATGTATGAACACTATTTTCTGAATCTTTTTCTTCATTGCAAACTCTAGCTTGTGCCTAGCCGTATCCAACTGCAATGTTTTCTTGTCGTGACTGGACAGTCCTTGCTCGGATTTCACCAATTGATGAATGTGCAAATCGACTTCCATCGTCGGTTGGTAACGTTCTTTAGATTTTGTCTTTAGGCTCTTTCTACGTTTTTCCGATTCTTTCTCGAAAATGGCTTGATTGACACTTTTGCTTGAAAACACGGCATTCCCAAAGGATTTCCCATCTTGCTTTACCAAATCTGAAGCTTCGAATTCAAGTTCAAAACCATTGGTATCTTCAATGGTGATGACCAAATTGGAAATTTTGATTATGATCCCAGATATGTCTTCATCCAAAACGAATATTCTATCTCCTACTTCAAATTTCATTATTACTCCTCCTCTTCTTCAATAAAATTAGTCTTATCCTTGTTCTGCTTGCTAGGTATGGTACTTGATAGCCTATATACTCCTATCATCAACATTATGATGCCAACAATTAGGATCAAGATGTTCTGTTGTTGATTTGCGTTTGCATAAATGGCAATTATGCCTCCAACGACTATTAATATATAATTTAAACTTTTAATGGTTTTAGTGTTTTTCATTTAATTAAAATCATTGCAAATTTAAATATAAAAAATCATATAAACATTGTGTTTTTTCCTACCCAAATTAAACGATACAAACTCAACACAAAATCGTTAAAAAGCGCATTTATTCGCTAAAAAACACAAAACTAATGATTGTTAGTTGTAGAATTCAATTTAAAAATTAAAAACAACTAACTGAACAACAAATATTTACAATCTATTTTTTTACTATATATCATTTAATTTTTTTATCTGGTATTTTTTTCTATATTTGTTTTATCCCATTATTAATTTAAAAGAGAGTTATGAAGAAAACCTACATTCAATTTTTTATTCCTTTTTTCATTTTCAGTGCTACTTATGCTCAACTAAGCGTTAGAAACAACGCATATATCTTCGTCAATGATGAAGTTATCTTTGTGGAAGACGATGTAAACTTGGAAGAAGCAGATGCCACTATCTATTTGAGAAATGAGGCACAGTTGGTACAAGGTTCTGGAACTACTGGAAATTCTGGTATTGGAGAACTTAGTGTCTACCAAACTGGTACCGTACATAATTTTGCATACAACTATTGGGCTTCACCAGTAGGAAATGTCCTTGCGGATGACAATACAAATAGGAATTTTTTACCAACCTCGAACTTGCACGACGCTACAGGTTTGACAACAAGCAACGCTGCTTCTCTGATTACCGGTTATGATGGAGTATCATCTCCTTTGCAAATCGCTCAATATTGGCTGTGGAAGTATAGCCCAGGTACTTTGTATAGCGAATGGGACTATGTAGGCTCAACCAATGATGTATCTCCTGGTTATGGTTTTACTATGAAAGGATCTACGGGGTCTCTTACCCAATTATACGACTTTAGAGGGAAACCTAATACAGGTACCATTGGTACCTCTGTCTTGAATGCCCAATTCACATTGGTTGGTAACCCTTACCCTTCAGCTTTAGATGCCGTAGATTACATACACGATGCAACTAATTCAGGATTGATGACTGGTACCCTATATTTTTGGGAGCATGACTTGACGGCATTGTCTCATGTCCTAAATAACTACATAGGTGGATATGCTACTTATACGATAAGTTCAGACGGTATGGTAGAATCTTTCGTTCCTGCTGTTTTTCATACGGTAAATCAAGATGGCACGAATGGAACTGACACTGGTACTTCTACCAGTGGTAAAGCCGTTCACAGATATATTCCTGTTGGACAAGGATTTATGATTGAAGGAACTGGAGCTGGGACAACGTTTACCAGAAACAGCCATAGGGAATATTACAGGCAATCTGGTGTAAATAGTGAATTTTTCAGAACTATGGGTATGGGAGACAATGATACCAATACGCAAGTAACAGGTACCATAAATGAATTGACTTACGATGAAAACGGATTTCAAATAGTTGGTCCAGAATACAAGCGCTTTAGATTGAACATCGATTTCGATCAACATCATACAAGACAATTGCTGCATAACTTTCATAGTTCTGCTACCGATGGTTTTGACTATGGATTGGAATCCAACAACTCCAACCCCAACCCAGCCGATGCCTATTTCATCTTGGATGATATGGCATACATCACACAGGCACACAATTTCGATGTGGATTTAAAAATTCCATTGGTTGTTGTTCTTGATGCACCAATGCCATTGACTGTTAAAATCCATGACGTTCAAAATTTTGAAGACCAACCCATTTACCTTCACGACAAGGAAACAGAGGTATACTATGATTTGGATGAGCAGAATTTTGAAGTGAATTTGGAAGCAGGAGAATATACAGATAGATTTGAAATTACATTCAAAGACGAAAGCGATGTATTGGATGTCACTGAATTCGACACCAATGAATTCACCATTTTTCAGAACAACAATTTCTCTCAATTGACCATAAAGAATCCAAATAGCATAGATGTTAAATCCGTGACACTATACGATGCTTTAGGAAAAAGAGTAATGCAAGAAGTGAACTTGAATACTTCCACACGTTATGACTTCCCTACGAAAAGTTTGAGTGATGGATTGTATGTGGTCAATGTAACTCTTGCCAACAAGCAAACAATAAATAAGAAAATTATAGTTGCCAATTAATAGAAGTCATTATAATTAACCATATAATTTATAAAAAAGTTGATGTTTGAAAAGACATCAACTTTTTTATTATGACAATTTTTATACATTTGCCTAAACTGCAATTTTAAATGCCATTACAAGAAGAGTACATGCTCCCCTGCCTAAACAAGAAGCTATTTGGTTTTGAATGCATGGGTTGTGGGCTTCAACGTTCATTGAGCTTGTTATTCCATGGAGAACTTATTGCTGCATTTAAAATGTATCCAGCAATTTACACTCTAATCCCACTGGCATTGACAATTGGCATTTCTTTTTTTTATAAATTTAAAAACAGCAACAAAGTCATCAATGGTTTAGCCATAGCTTCAGTTTTAATTATTATCATTAGCTTTATAATCAAAAAAATCAATTAATTCAACTTATGAAAAAACAACTCAATCCAACTTTAACTTATGTATTATCAATATTAGGCTTTCTATGTTGTTGTCTTGGTGGGGCCGTATTGTCAATTCCAGCTTACTTTATTGCTCACAAGAAGATTAAAGATGCAGAATTAAACCCAGATGACTATGAAGGTGATCTTAAAGCTATGAGAACGGCTAAGACTGTTGCCCTCATTTCATCAATAATCAACCTTTTGGTATTGATTAGAGTCATATACGTACTTGCTACCAGTGATTGGGATGAATTACAAAGAGCGTGGCAAGAAGCAATGGAAAAAGCTCAACAAGGATAACAATAAACTATCAAACTTAAACGAAATATATTTTAGATTATGGAAAACAGACCAAAAAGACCAAATAGTTACTTGGCACTTGCCATTATAAGCACTATTCTATGTTGTTTGCCCTTGGGTATCGTAAGCATCGTATATGCCACCAAAGTAAACAGCTCTTATGAAGATGGAAATTACGAACTGGCAGAGAAATCTTCTAAAAATGCCAAGACTTGGGGACTTGTTTCTGTGGGGATTGGTGTGGTAGGAATTGTCCTCTATATGGTTTTTGTTGGCTTTGCAGTGATAGCAAATGCTTAACTTCTTTCTTGAAAATAAAAAGTTTTTTATTTTTATGACAGTGATAGCCGCCTTTTTAGGAATGTTATCACTGTATTTTTTTTATAATCCCTCTCTATATGATTTTTTTCCAAAATGCATGTTCCATCAGATAACAGGCTTGCATTGTCCGGGTTGCGGAAGCCAAAGAGCCATTCATAAAATACTACAAGGAAATATCCTTGAAGGCTTAAAGCACAACTTATCAATTTTTTTATTGATACTTGTTGTCACATATGAAATAACAGTTTATGGTTTGAACCATTTCTTCAATACGAATCACACCAACCTTTTACATAAATCGATAGTTACCAAACTAATTTTAATTTTCGTCATAGCATATTGGATCTTAAGGAATATAGACATTTATCCCTTTACAATATTGGCTCCATAAAAAAGTGACTTCCCAAAATTATGGAAAGTCACTTTTAATTTGCTCTTGCTGTTTTTACCTTACTTATTTCTCAAACTGCTTGAGCGTTTTTATGATAATGGATACACAATCCAACAATTGCTCTTTGCTCATTACCAAAGGAGGCGCAAATCGAATAATGTTGCCATGAGTCGGTTTAGCCAACAATCCATTGTCTCTAAGCGCTAAACATATATTCCACGCTGTATCACTCTCTTCCGTATCGTTGATCAGAATAGCATTGAGCAATCCTTTTCCTCTTACGGCATTCACAATGGAACTTGTTTCTACAAATTTGGATATTTCACTTCTAAACAATTCTCCTAATTCGGAAGCATTTTTAGCCAATTCTTCTTCTTTCACAACTTCCAAGGCTGCAATCGCCACAGCTGCTGCTATGGGGTTACCACCAAAAGTACTACCGTGATTTCCTGGCTTGATGACATTCATTATATTGTCGTTAGCCAATACAGCCGATACAGGATATGCACCACCAGACAAAGCTTTTCCCAAAATTAAGATGTCTGCTTTTATTTCTTCGTGATCGATGGCCAACAAGCGACCAGTTCTTGCAATTCCTGTTTGTACCTCGTCTGCAATGAACAACACATTGTACTTTTCACACAACGCTCTAGCTTTTGTCAAATATCCCTCAGAAGGCACATAGACTCCAGCTTCTCCTTGGATGGGTTCAACTAAAAACCCTGCTACGTTTTTATTGCTTGAAAGCGCTTCTTCCAAAGCTTTTAAATTATCATATTCAATCTTGATGAACCCTGCAGTATATGGCCCAAAGTTTTTACGGGCAATCGGATCGTTTGAAAAGGAGATGATCGTAGTTGTTCTACCGTGAAAGTTGTTTTCACAAACTATGATCTCTGCTTCATTTTCATTGATTCCTTTAACTTCGTAAGCCCACTTTCTACATAGTTTCAAAGCTGTTTCTACAGCTTCTGCCCCCGTATTCATTGGCAACAACTTGTCGTAACCAAAATAATTTGTTGCAAATTGCTCATATTTACCCAAGACATCATTGTAAAATGCTCTTGAAGTCAAACTCAATCGTCTTGCCTGGTTTACCATTGCATCGACAATCTTAGGATGACAATGCCCTTGATTTACAGCAGAATATGCTGACAAAAAATCATAATACTTTTTTCCTTCTACGTCCCAAACGTATACACCTTCCCCTTTACTTAGTACTACTGGTAGTGGGTGGTAATTGTGAGCTCCGTACTTGTTTTCCAAATCTATCGCTTCTTGCGACGTTAAATTTTCTAAAACAGCCATTTTAATAAAATTTTAAATGTGAATAAAATAACCATTCCTACTGTACCTTTATCCTTTCGAAGAATCGAAAATTCAGCGTGGGAGAGAAATCATCCCTAGGGCTCGCAAATTACTAAATAATAAGTAAGCCTTAAAATATTATGAAGACAATTTATTCGCCAAAGATGACACTTGAAGCTCCAATCGTTTCATCTCTCTCAACAAGGCGTTTTTGTCCATTTGCATCCAAGAAAACATTTTCAGCATGCTTACTCCCAACAAGAATATGATGGTACCTATGCTCCATTTTATCAATTCTTTTGTGGCTTCTGCCTGAAAGAATTTGACTAAGCAATATATGAACAGCACAAAAAACACTAGAGTCATGACATTCATCATGAACATAATCCATTTGTTCTTTCCCTTGAATATGCCCAAAATCATTGCGAATACGCCTTGCTCATCGAGGTCATCATAAAACTTTGCCTCTTCCTTTGTCAATGTTTCCTTTATTAATTGATCTATGTCTTCCATTTTGTCTTTCATGATTTCTAATTTTTTAAAGTTAATTTCAATTGTTCTCTTGCGTGAAATAATCTAGATTTTGTCGTACCAATGGAGATATCCAAAATGGCACTTATTTCTTTCAATGAATAGTCTTGCACATAAAATAGACGAATTACAGTTTGTTGATGCTCTGGTAGTGAATGGACTGCCTTCAACAACTTTTGTTTGATGTTGCCATTGCCTTCCTTTTCTTCTTCAACGAAAGATTGTTCGTGATAGTAGTCATTCAATTTTTGCTTGTTCCTATTATCTCTTTTTATCCAATCCAAAGATTTGGTGTATACGATTCGCAATGCCCAACTGGAAAAACTATCGGGATCTTTAAGGTCTTTTATCTTACTTATGACAATCTTCCAACAGTCTTGGGCTATGTCCTTCGCCATATCCGCATCTTTTACTATCCAATATGCTTTGTTGCAAAATTCCCTATGCCATTTCTCTACCAATAACGGCAAGGCCTTGAAATCCCCGTTTTGATATTGTTTGACCAACAATCCGTCTGCTATTTTACTTTTTCCATTCATTAAAATAAGATCGACTTATACCTTAAAGACAGTAAAAAACCAAAAAGGTTCATTTTTAAATGAAGTTTATTAAAGATAATTCAAATTACCTCCTATTTTATTTATTGCTATTATTATTTTTGCATCTATGTCAAGAAGAAAAAACAGAAAACAAATTTTTACAAACGTAGAAGTTATAGATGCTGGTGCAAAGGGAAAAACTGTTGCCAAAGCTGAAGACGGAAAAGTCATTTTCCTTCCTAACGCCGTACCTGGTGATATAGTAGATGTACAAACATTTAAAAAACGCAAAGCCTATTATGAAGGTAAGGCCATTGCCTTTCATAAATTGTCCAATAAACGTACAGAGCCTGCTTGTGAACACTTTGGAACCTGTGGTGGCTGCAAATGGCAAGATATGGGTTACGAACATCAATTGTTTTACAAAGAAAAAGAGGTTGTAAACAATTTAACTAGAATTGGACATATCGAATTACCGGAAGTCACTCCCATCCTAGGTTCTAGCGAGCAGTATTTTTACAGAAATAAAATGGAGTTTTCATTTAGTGACTCTCGTTGGCTGACAATAGAAGAAGTGCAATCTGATGAAGATCTTGGCGATAGAAATGCCTTGGGTTTTCACATACCTGGCATGTGGGATAAGATTTTAGATGTAAAGAAATGTCATTTGCAAGCAGATCCTTCAAACGACATAAGAAATGCCGTAAAGTCATTTGCCATTGAAAATGAATTGGAATTCTTCAACACCAGAAATCAAACGGGGTTGTTGCGTACGATGATGATTAGAACGTCTTCAACTGGAGACATAATGGTAATGATTCAGTTTTTCAAAGAAGACAAGCAAAAACGAGAATTGTTATTGGATTTTCTTGCTGAAACATTTCCACAAATAACCTCCTTGCAGTATGTCGTAAACGAAAAAGCCAACGATACCATCTATGATCAGAATGTCATTTGCTATAAAGGGCAAGATCATATCTTTGAAGAAATGGAAGGGCTCAAATTTAAGATCAATGCAAAATCCTTCTATCAAACCAACTCCGAACAAGCTTATGAGTTGTACAAGTTAACAAGGGAGTTTGCGAGTTTACAAGGAGACGAGTTAGTATACGACTTATATACGGGAACTGGTACGATTGCTCAATTTATTGCAAAAAAGGCAAAAAAAGTGGTTGGCGTGGAATCTGTACCGGATGCCATTGCAGCCGCCAAAGAAAATGCTCAATTAAACGAGATAGATAACGTTGTCTTCTTTGTTGGAGACATGAAAAACGTCTTCAATCAAGATTTCATCGAAGCAAACGGACAACCAGATGTTATTATTACAGATCCTCCTAGAGATGGGATGCACAAGGACGTCGTGCAGCAAATATTAAACGTTGCACCCGAAAAAGTAGTCTATGTGAGTTGCAACAGTGCTACACAAGCCAGAGATTTGGCCTTGATGGATGCCATATACAAAGTAACAAGAACACAGGCAGTGGACATGTTCCCGCAAACCCACCATGTCGAGAACATCGTGCTATTGGAGAAGAGGTAATTTGTTAAATAAATTAAAATTGTAATTTTTAAACCAATTAGCTTTCATAACATTACAGTTATAAACTTTAAGATGAAAAAAACTATAACATTATCAATACTCCTACTTGCATTATTAGTTAGTTGCGAGCGAGATGACATTTGTCCTGAAGACAAGCCCACGACACCTCGACTCGTCATTGATTTCAAAAGTGTCGTAAACCCTGAAAGCTCAGAAAATGTATTTAGTTTTAGAGCTGAAGATGCTGATGATTCTGATCGTGTCCTAAGCAATTATGACGACATTACTACCAGTCAGGTCATTCTTCCTTTGAAAACCACAGCAGACAGTACTCAGTTTGCGTTATACGAAGATTATGGCGAAATCGATGACAATGGTACGCCAGATGATGATACAGATGACATAGAACTTGCAAACAAGGACATTATAACCATAACATATGCTAGAGAGGAAGTTTACGTTTCTCGTGCTTGTGGTTACAAGACCATTTTTAAGAATGTGGTCATCACCATTGAAAATGACAGCGACAACTGGTTACAGATCGTAGACCCAATAAATGACAATACAACAATAGAAGATGAGACAGCTACACACTTTAACATACGTCATTAGTTCAATAGCACTATTGTTTTGTGTTACTGCAAAAGCACAAGATGAAACTGTTTCCGAAATCAAGAACGACTCCATCAAAATCGAGCAAAAATATGGGTTGCGCATTGGTGGGGATCTAAGTAAATTGGTTCGTTCTTTTTTAGATGACGATTACAAAGGTTTTGAATTGAATGGAGACTATAGACTGACAAAAAATTGGTATGTAGCTGGAGAAATAGGTACGGAAGAAAAAAACACCAGCAATGATTTCTTGAATACAACGGCAACTGGCAGTTATTTCAAAGCTGGATTCGATTATAACATGTACACGAATTGGCTGGATATGGAAAATATGATATATGCTGGTTTTAGAGGTGGTTTCAGTACTTTCTCCCAGCAATTGAACAGCTATACCATCTATGCCCAAGATCAATTTTGGACGCCCCAATTTTCATCTAACGACGCGGTAAAATTCAATGGGTTGTCTGCCATTTGGGTAGAATTGATAATTGGCATCAAAGCAGAAATACTCAATAATCTCTTTATTGGCATCAATGCTCAACTTAAAGGACTCGTATCTCAAGATGAGCCTGACAATTTCGAAAACTTATACATTCCTGGTTTCAACAAAACCTATGATAGTAGTGGAATTGGAGTTGGTTACGGTTATACCATTTCGTATTTAATTCCTATTTTCAAAAAGGACAAGTAAAATCAATCATCGATTCCCTTCTATTGCTTTGTAGTTAAGCAAAAGGATCTCTACTTTTTCGTCTTTTAGGATTGCTCTTACCTTCTTATGTTCAAGGTGAGTCCATCTCAAAATTGCCCAAATGTACTTATTCCGATTTGGAAAATGTTTTTTAATTATTTCATAATCCCTGTAATCCGTAGATATTGATACATCTGGTTGTTTTTCAAGAACTCCCCTAATGTCTTTTAGACTTTTTTCTAAAGCCACACTATCTTTAAGGTACATTCTCACTGGTAGATAGTAACTTGTCTTAAAACCTGCTTGTTTAAACTTAGGAAGTACTTCTGGGTGGCGTGTCTCTATTAAAACCTTATTCAATGGGTAAGATTTTTCATGAAACAACTCCAGCAACTTTTTCAAAATCTGATCGCCATTGTTTAAATCTAATTTTTTTATATCCAACCACAGGTACGGATAACCATTGCTTACATCTATGGCATTGAGGTAAGTTTTGAAACTGAGGCCTATCGATTCCCCTACCGTGTGATTCACATCCAAAATATCTGTTTCTAAATCATATATCAAATCCAATTCTATTCCATCAAAGTAATCTAAGGCAGAATCCAGCTTTTCCAATGAGTTAACCCTATGCGCCCATATTTTGTCATAATAACCTATTCCTTCAATCTTATACGGGCAATAACTATACAGTAATACTCCAAGAATTAAAAAAACAAAACAAAGAACTCCCTTTTTTACAATCTTACCATTTATCATAATCAATCTCATTTCTTATCCATCTTGTTTTAATCTTATAGTCTTTGTTAAAAATACTTCTACTACTATCGTATGCTTTGTAATCAACATCAATCAAGTCCGAAAAACCATATATGAAATCTTCAAGGGCATGCGGTTTATCTAGATTGTTAGAAATAGAATCGAATCTAGGGTTTTTCAGTTTGTAGCTTTCGGAAAACCATGCTAAAAAAGGAATGTCATGCATGGGTTTTGAAGCTTTGTTACCATGATGCCCAACAAAATCTTGCGTATCGAAAACATCATCCCCATGATCTGAAAAATAGACAACAAAACTATTTTCATTCATAGATCTAACTTGTTCAATAATTTCTCGAACCACATAATCATTGTATCGTATCGCATTGTCATACTCATTGACTTTATCTTTAGAATACTCCGTCTTATATTTCGTTCTCTCGTTTACTCCTTTAAAATGGCTATACTCATCAGGGTAGCGTTTACTATAGACCCTATGCGTCCCTATCAAATGAACAAAAATGATTTTTCTACCTTCTTTGCTTTTCAAGGCAGAATTTATGCGTGGTAGTAAATTTTCATCATAAATGGTATGACTGTAATCATCTGTGGCAATGAATTCTTTGGTCTTAGCAGCGCTTCCTATTATTGTCGGGATACTTTCCGTATAACCAACTGGTTCTTGATTTGAAATCCAAAAAGTTTCAAAATCGGATTGGTTTGCCAATTGTACCACTGAAAAATTGTTTTCAACATCGAAGCCCTCATAACACTTCAAAGTCAATGCCTTTTCCAGAGATCTTATTGTCATTACATTTGGAGCTATGACATCATTAAAGACGAGCAATTCGTCTTTAATTTCCATCAACAAGGGGTTGGTCTCCCTATTGTAACCGTACAATTGCATATGCCATCTTGATGTCGCCTCCCCTATAATGACTACTCCTACTTGTGAATCAGTTTTATTGGCAATCACAGATAGATTAGGGTTGGTTTCTTGAGCTAAATCCTTTCTGATGTTTGCTTTCGTTTCCTTGTATTCCTCTATTGATTTTGACAATATAAAAACAATGCTTTCAGCCTTAAACCTTCTTTGCAATGCAATTACAGACAGAAATATCAATAATACCGACAATAGTTTTATTTTATTTGAATACAAGTGAAAGCTTGACAAATAAAATTTTTTAAGGTTAAAACCAATAATGCAAGAATAAAGAATCGGGTAAATAAAACTAAAGAAAGCGAGTACTATTAGTTTGGCATCAAAGTAGCTACTTATGAACTCCGAAGCTTCATTGTAGTTCGTTTCGAAAAACACAAATACTGAAGAACTACTCAATTTAGCTCCAAAAATATAATAGAATCCTAGTTTTACAAAAGCAAACACAGACAACATCCACAAAGAGAAAATCATCACCCATTTCTTTAAAACAACGCTTTTAGCAACTAGAATCAATCCAATAAAAACTGAGGTAAAAAAAACAAATGCTACGACTTCTCTCAAATAAGGCATTAAATGAGGTATTAAAAACCATCCTATGACAACAATCATCATCAATGGGTAACTCATTATCAGCACCAAACTAGCCAAGGCCTTAATATTCAGCTTTATGTCTTTAATCAATTTTTTACAGTTAAGCATTTATGGAAGCTAAGTTAAAAGAAGATTTTAATTATTTGCAATAAATATCGAATAACAATCTTACTCTTTTACCACATTTCATAGCATTACCCTCGAAATGAATGATCAAACACAAAAACACACTTAAACTGACTTTTAAAACACTTAAACTTTAAACACACAACGTAATCATTAAAAAAGTCTTAAAAAACAATAGATTAAATAAGTTTAAAATCATTCGGTTTTATTTATAAATTTTATATATTTGCTATAACCCTATTAGCTTTTAATCTATTAAACCTACCAAAATGCCCAATTTAACTAACAACAATTCCATCATAGAGGAATTGATTTCCACAAAATTAGTTGCCGTACTTTCAATAGCCTTGATTGCCGTTTTCATTTTACTTGTAATTAGCATAATGAATGTTTACAAATTGGACAAGGAAAGAAGGAAACTTGAAGAATAACTCGTACAAAAAAAGCCTGCAATCGCAGGCTTTAACTTATAACACAATAAAAACTACCTAACTAGTTTCTTGTATTTTATACGTTTTGGCATTAAATCCCCGCCTAGTCGTTGCTTTTTGTTTTCCTCATATTCACTGAATCCTCCTTCGAAGAAATACACTTGTGAATCTCCTTCAAAAGCCAAGATATGCGTACATATCCTATCTAAAAACCAACGATCGTGACTAATGACCACGGCACAACCTGCAAAGTTCTCCAAACCTTCCTCAAGTGCTCGTAAGGTATTTACATCCAAATCATTCGTTGGCTCATCCAAAAGCAGTACATTTCCTTCTTCTTTCAATGTCATTGCCAAATGCAAACGGTTGCGCTCTCCCCCAGATAGAAGTTTAACTTTCTTGTTTTGTTCACTTCCACTGAAATTAAATCGACTTAAATAGGCTCTTGAATTTACTTGCTTGCCTCCCATCATAACCAAATCTTGCTCATCACTGAAGTTTTGCCATATGGATTTCTCTGGATCAATGTTGGAATGTGATTGGTCGACATATGCAATCTTTGCGGTTTCACCAACGGTGAATGTTCCCTTATCTGCAGTTTCCTCTCCCATTATCATCCTAAAGATCGTTGTCTTACCGGCTCCATTTGGCCCTATGACACCAACTATTCCAGCTTGAGGCAAATTGAAGTTCAAATCTTCATACAACAGCTTGTCGTCATACGCCTTGCTTATTTCCGAAGCTTCTATTACGTTTGTCCCGAGACGGGGGCCATTCGGAATGTAAATTTCAAGTTTTTCGTCCAATTGTTTTTGGTCTTGACTCATCAACTTGTCGTAGTTCTTCAAACGAGCCTTCTGTTTTGTTTGGCGTCCCTTTGCTCCTTGGCGTACCCATTCCAACTCTCTTTCCAAAGTCTTTTGGCGTTTGGATGCCGTTTTACTTTCTTGCGCCAAGCGCTTGGATTTTTGATCTAGCCAAGATGAATAGTTTCCTTTCCAAGGTATTCCTTCTCCTCTATCCAATTCCAAAATCCACCCTGCAACATTGTCCAAAAAGTACCTGTCGTGCGTTACGGCAATTACGGTTCCTTTGTATTGTGCCAAATGGTGTTCCAACCAATGCACGGATTCTGCATCCAAGTGGTTGGTAGGCTCATCCAACAACAAGACATCTGGTTCTTTCAACAACAAACGGCATAATGCCACCCTACGTCTCTCTCCCCCAGAAAGCACTCCTATCTTCTTGTCACCGTCTGGAGTACGCAAAGCATCCATTGCTATTTCCAATTTCGTATCTAGTTCCCATGCATTTGCTGCATCTATCTCGTCTTGGAGGGCGGCTTGCCTATCCATGAGTTTTTGCATTTTATCCGCATTGCTATAAACCTCTTCCAAACCAAACATGTCATTGATCTTGTTGTACTCGTCCAATATGGCAACTATTTCTGCTGCTCCTTCCTTTACAACTTCCAAAACGGTTTTGTTTTCATCTAATTTCGGTTCTTGTTCCAAATACCCCACCGAATAATCTTGTAGAAAGGTAACGTCCCCTTGAAAGTTTTTATCTTCACCTGCTATGATTTTCAACAATGTGGATTTTCCAGATCCATTGAGTCCTAAAATTCCTATTTTGGCCCCATAGAAAAAACTCAAATAAATATTTTTCAAGACCGGTGTGTTCGCTCCTGGAAATGTCTTGGTGAGACCAGACATTGAAAAGATGACTTTTTTATCGTCAGACATATTTTTTTATTTTAAAATGGTAAATTTATTTTTGAAAAAGGATGCTGTTTAAACACGGCCTTTTAAAGCATTAAACACCCATGCAATTGCAAAAAAGCCAATTCCCACTGCTGCAAAACCCCATCCTGCCACATCATCATATCTAAATGCACCCAGTGCAATCAATGCTAAACCTACAATTATCATTATAGTGGTAGCCCATGCCAACACCGTATTCTTATTCATCGCCATTTGTAATTATTTTTTATGCTATTATTATATTAAGGTAAAACGCAAATATCGTATTTTTAGATAAAAATATATCCTTTATACCATACTTTATTACCTATCTAGGCAGAAATCCCATTTTCCCATTTTGGTAATCTCTAAGAGCTTCCATAATCTCTGTTTGCGTATTCATGACATAAGGCCCCCAGGAAGTCACTTTCTCATTGAATGGCTCACCTGACAAAAACAATAGTTTGCTATTTCCCAATATTTCAATGTCAAAACAATTGCCATCGGCATTGAATTCCAAAAGTTGATTGTCGTCCTTGCTAAGCACCGTTTCTCCATTTATGCTTACCTTGCCTTCAATTAGATATAGCAATGCATTGTGATTGGGTTCTACTTCAATAGTATGTCTTCCCGATTTTACAGCAGAAATCATATAGGTATTCACTGATGTCTGCGTTTTTATCTTTCCGTATGTCCCCATCAGATTTCCTGCTATTACTTGAATTGACAATTTCCCATCTTCTGAGGTTACGACATTGAAATCTTCATTTTTAACATGCTGATATGCAGCAGGTATCATTTTTTTATTTGAAGGCAAATTCAACCATAGTTGTATCCCTTCCAATACGCCTCCCTTTTCAACAAATGCTTTCGTTGGCCCTTCGGAATGTATAATACCTCTACCAGCTGTAGACCATTGTACATCTCCTGCTTTGACGACACTCTCATTTCCTAGGGAATCCCTGTGCAATTGCTCTCCTTGCAGCAAAAAGGTTATTGGTTCAAAACCCCTATGAGGATGTGGCCCCAGATCGAAAGGATTGTTTTTCTCCGTAATGTCAAAAGGGCCATAATGATGTAGCAGTATAAAAGGATCAACCATTTCAATTTCACTTGTAGGAATTGGTTGTCTCAATCTAATCTCTCCCATATTTACAAAATCACTTCGTCCTATCGACTTCACTGTATTTCTTTTCATCATTGTTACTTTTGAAAGCTATAAAAGCTCATTTTTGCCCATTTTCTATTCTCTATAAGGATTTTTCAAATACGTTGATCGCTTTTCTCAATTCGGCATTCAGCTCTAAATTCGTTATCCCTTCATTTGAAAAGTTATCATGGAAAGATGGTAATGAAAAAAGGGAAACGACATTTCCTCCCATATATTTAAAACGACTATTTGCCAATTCTAAGACTGTGGCTCCTCCTCTGGCACCTGGTGAAGTAGCCATCAACAGCATTGGTACGTTACTCCAAAGTTTTCCATCCAATCTTGACATCCAATCGAATATGTTTTTAAATACCGTGGAATATGCTCCATTGTGTTCAGCCAATGACAATACAATGCCATTGGATTCCTTAATCTTTTTCAAAAACATTTTTGCCTCATCAGGAATTCCATTTTCAGTCTCGTGATCTATACCGTACAAAGGCATTGAATAATCATTCAAGTCCAATATTTCAACTTCTACATTTTCAACTTGATTGGATACATAAGTTACTAATTTTTTATTTATTGATGTTTTACTGTTGCTACCTGCAAAGGCTATAATGTTTTTCATATTGGTAAAATATATTTAGTATGTAAAAATAACCAAAACAAGGTTATTTCTAGATTAAACGTCTCTTAATAATTACTTAAAAGGCTTTATGTAAATATCCTATATAATTTTAAAACTTTTGTATTTTAGCTTCATAAAAACAATCCTATGAATATCGACTTCAATAAAAACGAAGACCATAATAAATTACTCCTATCCGACATGAAAAGACGTTTTGCCAAAGTAAAACTTGGTGGTGGACAAAAACGCATAGACAAACATCATTCAAAAGGCAAATTGACAGCTAGGGAACGTATTGATTACTTATTCGACAAAAAATCCAAAAGCATCGAAATTGGAGCTTTTGCAGGAGAAGAAATGTATAAAGAACATGGTGGTTGTCCTTCTGGTGGGGTTGTTGTGAAAATTGGATACGTAAAAGGGAAACAATGCATAGTCGTTGCCAACGATGCCACTGTAAAAGCTGGAGCTTGGTTCCCAATTACTGGAAAAAAGAATTTACGTGCGCAAGAAATAGCAATCGAAAACAAATTGCCCATCATCTACCTTGTTGACAGTGCCGGTGTCTATTTGCCCATGCAAGATGAAATTTTTCCAGATAAAGAACACTTTGGTCGCATCTTTAGAAACAATGCGGTAATGAGCAGTATGGGCATAACCCAAATTGCTGCTGTTATGGGAAGCTGTGTTGCTGGTGGGGCATATCTACCCATTATGAGTGACGAAGCTCTCATTGTCGATAAGACGGGCAGCATATTTCTTGCTGGCAGCTATCTAGTTAAAGCAGCCATAGGGGAAAGCATAGACAATGAAACATTGGGAGGAGCTACCACTCATTGTGAAATATCAGGAGTTACCGACTATAAGGCAAAAGACGACCACGATGCTTTAGATACCATAAAACGCATCGTTGATAAAATCGGTGATTTTGACAAAGCGGGTTTTAATAGGGTTGAAGCTAAAAAACCGAAAGAAAATCCTGAAGACATCTATGGCATACTGCCCAAATCCAGAGCTGACCAATATGATATGATGGAAATCATTGAACGTTTGGTTGACAAAGGTGAATATGATGAATACAAAGCAGGTTATGGTCAAACCATTATTACTGCCTATGCCAGAATAGATGGTTGGGCCGTAGGCATAATTGCCAACCAACGTAAATTGGTAAAGACAAAGAAAGGAGAAATGCAATTTGGAGGTGTCATCTACAATGACAGTGCTGACAAAGCCACACGATTCATTGCCAACTGCAACCAGAAAAAAATACCTTTGGTGTTCTTACAGGATGTTACTGGTTTCATGGTTGGAAGCAAAAGTGAACATGGAGGAATCATAAAAGATGGAGCAAAAATGGTAAATGCCGTTAGCAACAGCGTTGTCCCAAAATTCACCATTGTCATAGGCAACAGTTACGGAGCTGGCAATTATGCCATGTGTGGAAAAGCGTATGATCCTAGATTGATAGTAGCTTGGCCAAGTGCGGAACTGGCTGTAATGAGTGGAAACAGTGCTGCTAAAGTGCTACTTCAAATAGAAAAGGCTTCTTTGGAAAAACAAGGCGAAAAATTTACCAAGGAAAAAGAAGATGAGTTATTCAATAAGATAAAATCTCGCTACGACAATCAAGTCTCTCCATACTATGCGGCAGCTAGGATATGGACTGATGCCATTATAGACCCTTTGGATACCAGAACATGGATAAGCATGGGTATTGAAGCGGCAAACCATGCTCCAATTGAGAAGCCTTTTAACATGGGAGTACTTCAAGTATAGCTATTCTCCATATCAAAAACAACTCAACACACTATAAACCAACATTTAACATTACAATTATTCGATAAAACCAATAAAGCAACCTCTCCTTTTTCAACCACATCTTGATGTTGAATAAACAGCGAATCATATTCTCCTGCATCACTATGATGTACTTAAACGGGAATGCTAGTTTGCATATCTAATTTTTGATGCTCCTTATTCCTCTTTGATTAATCATTGTAAACCGCTACACGTAAAAAAAGTCTCAAAAATTGAGACTTTTTTTACTGGACTGTAGCAATCTTTTATGGCTCTATGCAACGATTACCCCGGAGCGAGCAAACGTTACTTGTAAGTTTATTCTTTTATTAATTTAATTGCATTTCCTTTATCAAACTTCAAAAAGTATATTCCATTGTTTAAGTTTCCAATGTTAATTTTTTCATCGCTAGAAACATTACCTCTTATAATTCGAGAACCAATAATATTATAAATACTGTAATTTTCTTTTTGAGTCAATCCAAAAATTTCAACGAATTCAGAAGCAGGATTAGGTGAAATTTTAAATGAATTGACTTTAGAAACATCATTTATCGACAAAGTGGTTAAATCAATTTTAGAAAGCTTATTTGCCTCTTGTTCAGCAATAAATAAATCATTCTGATTAATAAGTAAAGCTGAAGGGCCACCTAATCCTGTAACAACCTCTGTAACAGCAGGATCATCTGTGATCGTTAGATCTATTTTCGAAACTCTACCTTCTTCATATTCACTGAAATACAAATCATTCCCATCAAGAAGAAGTGCATCAGGTTCATTGAGATCTGCTATTACATCCATGGCAATAGGATTTGTGGCGGTTACATCTATCTTAGAAATTTTATTGCCTGAAGATTCAGTAATATAAAGGTCATCCCCATTAAAAACCAAAGTTGAAGGTCCGCTTAATCCTGTAATGACATCTGTAGCTGTGGGATTTGCGTCAGTTATATCTATTTTCGAAATTTTATTGCCAGAATATTCAGCAATATATAGGTCGTTGCCCTTAAAAGCCATAGTTGCAGGGCCATTTAATCCAGTAATGACATCTGTAGCTGTAGGGTTTGTAGCTGTTAAATCCACTTTCAAGATTTTATTGCCATAAACATGCGCAATATAAAGATCGGTCCCATTTAATGTCAACCCCCAACAACAACCACTACCTAATCCTGTAACAACGTCTGTAACAGTAGGATTCGTTGTGGTTATGTCTATTTTCGAAACTTTGTCTAATTCCGAAAGATATAAATCATTTCCATAAAGAACCATTGCATTAAAACCTTGATTGCTTAACCCAGTCACTACATCTGTTGCTTGCGATAGTGCATTATTAGAATAAAATGTAGTTAATAAAAGTATTGATATAATATATATTTTTTTCATTTATTTAATAATTTAATTGTTAATATTCACAATCAATCATCAATATATGAAACACACATAATCAGAACATCTCAAAAGTTGTTTACCCTACTTTAATTTTAATTATGACAAATAGGAACAAGTGTTATTTAGAGTGATCATTCTCCCCTCAAAAAAAAAGACAATGAGTAAAATTCAAAAAAGGTGTAGTTAACCAGTAACTATGCTGAATCAATAAAACTTTCAAAAAGGCATCAACCCAACCAAAATAAGTGAAACAATAAAAGAACCTATACCAATAATTACTTTTTTCAATCATAAATAAAATATAGTAAAAATCAAAAAACCTCTAGAAAACTTGACCATAAGAAAAAAGCTCCTCTTAATTTTAAAAAATCCTCGCAACTCATTTCGGGCTGAAGGCGGAAAGCTTGAAAGCATTGGGTTTTAATCGATCTTAAAATGTTTTTCCGCTTGACACCTCGTCAACTTGCTTTGAAGGTTATTCATTTCGACATACAACCATTATCTTATAATGTTTCTTGAAAAGCAAACATTGAGAGAAACGTTGTTTTGGGTGAAGGAAATTAGAAAATTGGGATTTTTGATGCTCAAACCATACTCCCATTGAGAAGTCTTTTAACATGGGAATATTTCAAGCGTAGCAATTCTCGATATTTTTTCGTAACTTAAATACTTGTTAATCAATATTTTAAATTATGATCACAATAAAATCACTTAATAAGTGGGCTAATGGGCACACTTATTTACCAATAGATATGTTACGAGTTGGATTGGGTGTATTCTTGTTTATAAAAGGGCTTCAATTTATGCAAGACACCCAATATTTAAATAATTTGTTTGAACCTATACAAGATATGGCTGGAGCAATGATTGCGCTTCATTATGTTATCCCTGCACATTTGATTGGTGGCATTTTAATTGTGTTTGGGTTATTGACAAGATGGGCAGTTATTTCGCAAATACCTCTTTTGATTGGAGCCATATATATTGGATTCACAAGTGAATTAAGCTCCACCAACTTAATAGTGGCTTTTATTACTTTGTTGGTTTGTGTATTTTTCCTAGTCTATGGTTCTGGTAAACATTCCACAGATTATTACTTGAAAATGCAACAATAGAGTATTTGAAGATACTTAATACTACAAAATCAAGCTCATTCGTTGTTCCTAAAAGGGTATGTTAAAGGCACATAGTTTACAAAGTTAAAGGGACATGGTTTACACTTTTTCAAGTTATAATTTGAAACAAAAATCAAATTATCATGCCTTGG